>NZ_JAUZJP010000055.1:0-528 GCF_032886435.1 Candidatus Phytoplasma stylosanthis | reverse complement strand
ATTCAATCTTCATTTTTTAAAATTTAATAACATACAACAAATTTAGATTTATTCTTCCTTTTTTTTTTCTCATTTCTTCCAACCGAAAAATGACTTTATTAATTCAAAATTTAAAAAATATATTAGACACATCCATAACTATTTTATTTTAGTATAAAAAATCTATCATTTTAAACCATAAATCTTAAATCGTAAACCCTAAACGCTAAATCTTACAGTCACAAAAAAGGCTAAATCTTATATCCTAATTCTTAAACCCTAAATCCTAATCTCTAAACTCTAAACCCTAAATTCTAAATCCTAAACCCTAGTCTATAAGCTCTAAATTATAAATCCTAAAATTATTTAAAGATGTGAGAGATGTTGAAAATGAAAAAAATAGAGAGGAAGAAAAATGTGTAGCATTCAATTTAAAAAAAAAAAAAAAAAATAGAAATAATTATTCAAATGATTAAAGATTCTCTTATAATTTTTAAAATATGAGTTAATTTTAATTATGATAATAATAAATTAAATTAAAAGGCTGAG
>NZ_JAUZJP010000054.1:0-529 GCF_032886435.1 Candidatus Phytoplasma stylosanthis | reverse complement strand
ATTAGATAAAGTAATTTTGTCTTTGCCATTAAACAGGAGTGTTAAATTTATTTTCGAAATTAACAGGATATAAACCATTAAAACAATTAAACATATTATCAGACACTAGATTTGGTCTACTGCTTTAAATCAGATTGCCCAGTTATTTATTTATTTACTTTTATTTTGACATTATGGTGAAGTACCCTATACCTGGACTATTAACTTTGGCACTTCCCCTGGTATGCTTAAAATAAAAAAAGAAGTTACCTTGTATGACTAGCAGGGCATTCTATTTGTTTTTAATTTTATTTTTGAAGTTATCTGCATCTCATGATGTTATGTCACACTTAGGTATCTAGTTGTCAACAAAATGATTTATTATTTATATATAATTTTTTACTGTTGTGAAGGCTTGCCTACTTCCAACCCCAAAGGGAACATCTTGTGCCAATTATGCTAGGTGTGTGAATCAAATTTTACAGGGCCTAAGTAATATGCAGGTGCTATTCTAAGTTCAAGCTTTATGTCCAATACATTATTGTTTCTC
>NZ_JAUZJP010000053.1:0-611 GCF_032886435.1 Candidatus Phytoplasma stylosanthis | reverse complement strand
GGAATAACCTAATTTTAATAATTGAAAATCACTAATTTTCATGATTCTTAATCCTAATTTTGGAAAACCATTTCTTTTCATTTTTTGCTTCTGGTTTTTTTGTTTAAATTAAAGGATGTGAGAAATATGAAACATAAAATATTCTAAAATGGTAGTTGGTTGTAATCAAAAGATAATATGGGTTGGCTAACAGAAAAAGCAATTTTAAAGTTTGGTTTGAAAATGAAAAACCCCAACAAAAAAACTGTTCTCGAAGAAATCATTTCTTATTCTCGTTTTTTAAATATTTTCTTTAATTTTGTTAAAGCTTTATTTTTTATTTTTTTGACTTGCGTTTTTGTTAAAATTAACATTTTTGAAAGATCAGAATTTGAATAGGATAGTTGATAATCATGGTTAATATTTCCTGATGTTATTCCAAAAGCTAAACAAATAATTTTAAATTCCGTGTCACTTAAATTTTTTTTTAATTTCTGAATAAAAAATTCATGTTTTACTGCTCTTAACCAGTATTGATGAGGGTTTAGAATTTTAGAAAATGTTAAAGGGGTGTTTTCTTCTCTGAATTCTTCGTTGTCTGATTTTCTTTCTTCTTTCGCTTTTCTTTGGGG
>NZ_JAUZJP010000052.1:0-641 GCF_032886435.1 Candidatus Phytoplasma stylosanthis | reverse complement strand
ATGATTGAGCTTAAATTGAACGCAGTGAAGCCGAATGAACTTTAAAAATTTAAAACAATTAGCAGCACTTTGATGTATGAATTAGGTAAGAGAGGAAAAAGAATAAAAGAGGAGGGTGATCTAGTGCACAAGACCCCACCATTATGGAGTCTTAGATATCAGATATACAGACTCACGGAGCCTTCAAAGAGGGTATTTGTGATCACAATCATCACTGCAGTAACATTGTTTTTCTCCCAGACTATTAAATCTAAAAATATCACTGCAGAGTAAATGGCATCCTACTGCAAGAAGTTAAACATAGTTGATGGTTTATTCACAATTTTAGGCATGCGGTCATGATTTTTTACATTTCTTATATATTTTCATCCGTTTACTTGATACAATTCATGAATGTTTTCATCAAAATATGACAACTCAGACACCTAAACATTGAATCTGGAAATAAGTATATCATCAAAAGAGGATTGATTTTGGTCTTGTACCCAACCTCACCCTTAAAAATTTATTGGATAGCTTAGTTCTAAGCCAAGATCATAGCATAAGCAACTTCCTGAGAAAGAGAAATCATACCTGTTGTGTTGAAGCAGATGAACTGTGGATCTTGTCGCAATGCTCACAACGTTCCGCTTTTAGACGGT
>NZ_JAUZJP010000051.1:0-653 GCF_032886435.1 Candidatus Phytoplasma stylosanthis | reverse complement strand
AATAATTTTTTATTAAATTAACCAAAAACTTAAAAAAATTATTAGTTTATAGAAAGCGGAAGTAACTATAATTTGGTGAAGGAAAAAACAAAGGAAAATTGATACTTGTTTACTTTTATTTATTCATAATTTTATTGACACGTCATTGCGTAAAGGTATTTAATGTAAAAAGTTTTTACTAAAATCCTTAACAAAAAGTATAAAATCTAATATTTTTAATGAATTTATTAAAAGAAGTATTTTTAAAAGAGAAATATTAAGGCCAATAATTTTATTGATATTAGCCACCATTTTGGTCTAACACACTTTATTTCTATATTATTAAGATTTAGGAGTTTGTTGGCAAAATATTGGGCAATATAATAAATTTTATTGGTCAATTATTATTCTATTTAAAATTATACCATAAAAACTTTTAATAAAAAATATAATTTTTATATAATGTCAGTATAAAAAAATTTACACAAATAAACAATCATGTAACCAACTTAGGTTGGTCTAGTGGTTAGTAACCCTTAAATAGAGCTCAGATTCGCGGAGGATTAGTCCTTTGTCTGTCGGGCTAGAAGATACCTTGGAAAACCAAAAAAAATAAAAAATAAAAAATCATATATTACCACATAAGTAAAATTCATGTATTACCATATTTAATA
>NZ_JAUZJP010000050.1:0-662 GCF_032886435.1 Candidatus Phytoplasma stylosanthis | reverse complement strand
CGATACTATCTGATAATGTTCTTGAATTTTTCCTTGATACATTTTGAAAATATACAAATGCCGCGTTGCTTAGCGTGGCATTGGCGCAAAAGGCCAATCAAAGTCTGTGCTGCAAACACTATAGGCGTCATTGACTTGAAATAACTTATTTTGTGTGGAACTAATTTAGTCGTACTATATGTGTAGATGTGTCTTTTAAATTCAATTTGGATCGATTTGGAATACGAAATATATATATAATTTATTATAATTTTGATATTTTAAATTTTAAATTTTATAATTAAACAATTTTAATTATTACGTTTTTCTAAAATTGATTTGAAATTTTAATATTTTATATTTTATCATATAAAAAGTTTTTGAAGTCCGAAATTTAGAATGTCAAATAGATATAATTTGTTATGGCTTGGATTTCAAATTTTAAATTTTATAAAATAAATAAATAAATAAAGTAAAATTTGTAATTGATAACTGATTTAGTGGTGGTGTAGTGCTTTGTGTATGTGTTTTTATTAGTCCAATTTAAATCGATTTGGAAGATAAAATATATATAATTTATTATAATTTAGACGTTTCAAATTTAAAATTTGTAACATCCAAATTATGAAAGTTATAATTTGAAAAGTACAAATTATAAATTTTAAAATTTGGAATGTCCAATA
>NZ_JAUZJP010000049.1:0-669 GCF_032886435.1 Candidatus Phytoplasma stylosanthis | reverse complement strand
AAAAGGAGTTATAAGTTAAAATGATGCAAATAAAAAAAAAATTACATCTTTTACCATTCTTTTTGATTAGTTGTTTAGGTATGTTTTTAATAATCAATGATAATCCCATTATGGCATCAAGCAATGGTCATGCTAATAATGGTCATAATATAAATAATAATCAGTCAGATTTTGAAATACAAGCAAATATTTTACTAGATTTGAATTTACAACAAGCTCGATTGGTACAACAAATTTTTCAGGCTAGAGCAAATAATGCTTCTGAGGAATTTATTAATAATTTAATGGCACAAAATATACAATTAAGCCAAAGGATTGCTAATCAACAAAGAATTTTACATAACACTATACCCCAACATTCAAATCGTTCGAATAATTCTGGTCGAAATTAAGTCAATTCAATTTTTCTATTATAACTAAAGATTCTTTAAACAAAATTATTTTTGATTCCCTATTGATTAAAAGAATTAATCACGAAAATAACTAAAAGATTATCGAAAAAAAATACAAAATTGATTTTTTATTTTTTTAACTAAAATAATCCTAACCAACTTTTTATTCTGTTTGGGAGTGAACCAATGTTTCATTTGTTTATAGTTAAAACAAATTTCGCGGTGAAAAAGAAAAATAGAGCCTCTGGGGGAGGCGCTATTTCGATATCGATAGTTA
>NZ_JAUZJP010000048.1:0-686 GCF_032886435.1 Candidatus Phytoplasma stylosanthis | reverse complement strand
GTTAATAAGGACCTAATTACAAATTTGAAAATCGTATAGGGACTCAATTGAAAGGAAAAAAAGTATAGGGACCTAATTAAAAATTTGTTAAACTATAAGGACTAGTAGAATAATTAAACCTTACTAAAATTATTAGTCAATATAAATAAAATTAATGTTTATCCAGCATTTTTCTGTAAAACAAAAAAGTAATAATAAATACTAAATAGATATTTTTTTTGGTGTCTTAAGTGAGGCTCGAACCCGAGACCTCTTACAACGAGGGAGGGCAGGGGCGAATCCAGGAATTTAATCGTGGAGGGGCTGCAAATTAAAATTTTATATGCAAAAAAAATATTTTATGGTATTAATGGGTATATATAATTATGATTAGTATTTTTAAATAAAAAATGTTAATAAGTATCTATTTAATATGAAAATTATGTTAATTTTTATAAAAAAAATTCAAATTATTTATTCACTGACATATAAAAATTACTTGTTTTTAATTATAATAAAAATATTATGTCAGGGACGGATCCAGAGACGGATCCAGAAATTCTATGAAGTGGGAGCTGAAAATTAAACTAAAAGTTAATATAATTAAATATTATATCTTATATTTTGTGATATTATTTTTTTATTTTTAATAAAAATATTAATTTGTAATAATTTAAGGATTATATTAGGTGTACACTAAAATTTAG
>NZ_JAUZJP010000047.1:0-686 GCF_032886435.1 Candidatus Phytoplasma stylosanthis | reverse complement strand
GGCTTTTAAAAAGTTATCTTTTAAAAGATAACTTTCATAAGCTACTTTCGAAAAGTAAAAGCTTTACCAAACCCTGCATCTTTTAATTAATAAAATATATATTTTATGTCATCTTTAATTAATTTTAAAGTAAAAATAAATATTTAAATAATTAATTGAATATTTAAACTACACATTTAAAAAGTTAAAAGAAATTAAAAATATATAAAATTTATTCCAATAAAAATAATTTTGAATTAATTTTAAGGAAAAAAAAATACTAGGAAAATTAATTTACCTATGCAATCTAGGTCATCATGGATACAGCTAACTAATTCCAAATGCACGAGTGCGGCGCAGCAATTGAATAAACATGAATTTCCGTATTGGTGAACTCGACAAGTCAAGCTTCAGTTCCTCCAAGTGGTATCCAATGGCGGCAGAAATCAACGCCTTCAAAGCAGCTTCGTCGAAACCCAATTCATAGGCTGCGTAATAATGGATCCTAAGCTTTGGAACAATGGCCCCGTGCTGCTGAAGCAGAAACCACTTGAGGAAATCAATGAAGCGCCTGTGGTCTTTTTGTAATAAAATACCTTTCGTGGAGAAGTTCAATATTTGGAGATCTTTCCAACGGTTACGCCAACTGCGAGAGAGGACGCAAGTGGCAACGCATTCTCTGATTGGGAGCCTCGAGAGGATTTCAC
>NZ_JAUZJP010000046.1:0-775 GCF_032886435.1 Candidatus Phytoplasma stylosanthis | reverse complement strand
ATTCTTTTTTATCTGATCCATTATTATTGTTATATCTTCATTATTGTCAACATTATAAAAATAAAAAAAAACAACTAGTCTCCCAAAAGTTATTTAAGCTGACAAGAGCAATATATTTTTCTTTTATTTGCCATATCATGTCACATGAAATCATTTTACCAAAATATTTAAGCTAACAGAAAAAAAAAACGCATGAATAATTATATTTTTAAATTTTAATAATTATCATAAATTTGATTTTTAGTTGCCTATTATTTGTTAATTGTTAGTGAAAAAAATTTGCCATTTTAAAATGATAAGATTTATGTTTTTCGTCTTTAATTAATTAAAATTTTCTAAATACAGCTGCAATTACATACAACAAATTGATGAATTGCATTTCTATTTGTATAATTTTTTTCTATATCATGCATGGGAGGAGATTTTAGAACATGATGCTATATATATATCATCTCTATAATATAATGTTGAATGGATTACTCGTCTTCTATATATGTTACATAGATGAAGTTGTAACAGATTTTGTGCTACTCGTTGAATAGGTTATTATCCCGCCGTTAATTATTATGAACCGCCGCAAGATGAGGCTTATATACATGATCCATGGCGTAATATTCGTCCTCTTCATTCTCCTCCTCCTCCTTCTCGTTCGATCAAAAAGCACATGAAAAAATTAATATTATTTTTTTTAACAAAATCCATATTTAATTCATTTTCTATAATTTGATTTTTACCAATAACAATTCCTTTTTTTTTTTCAATGGGAAATAAAAGG
>NZ_JAUZJP010000045.1:0-810 GCF_032886435.1 Candidatus Phytoplasma stylosanthis | reverse complement strand
GATGTTGACCTGTTCTTTTTTCATATAAATCAATCTTTTTCAAAGAACGAATATGATTTGTCGACCATAAATAACCTTCCGATTGATAATTATAAAAAGGGAATTTTAACTCAAAATCATAATTAAAAATGATAAAAGGTTCTTCTATCTTTTGGTTAATGGGATAAACGCCTACGACTTTATCTTTGATGATGTCTTTGATAATAATTTTATCAATGAAAAGATAACTCGGACCTCCAAAATTCGTTCCTTGCTCATAAATAATTTCTAAGTGATAATTTTCTGGTAAAAAAGGAAAAGAGGATGGTAAAGGAGGTTTATTAAGACTCCAAAAGAAATATAAAGCTGTCTCGCCATTCCCCATTTGTTTTAAATCTTCTAAAGTATAAGTATCATCTTTTCCTTCCCTTTTTCCACCTTCAAAAAAGGCTAAGAGAAAATGAAAAGGTGGTGGTTCTTTAATTCGAAATTGAAAGTTAACTTCCTTTTGTTGGTCAGAAGCGTTATATAATGCGTAAGAAAATTGATGACTAAAATGATAAAGAGGAAAATGATAATTTAACCATCCCATCGCTTCTTTCATTCCTGTATTTTCTCCTAAATAAACATAATAAACGGCGAGTTCTTCTATTTGACCTTGTTTTTGGGGAAGAAGCGATTGATAATAAAAGTCATCAATCGCAGAAGAAGAAGATTGACAAGAAGCAGATAAATATTGTTTTGGTTCTCTTTGAATTTTGACCTTTTCTGATGGGAGGTTTATTGATTGACTATCAACCTCTAATAAAATTAATTGTTCTCTTTTTTTTC
>NZ_JAUZJP010000044.1:0-814 GCF_032886435.1 Candidatus Phytoplasma stylosanthis | reverse complement strand
AATTGTGCACATGCAAGCCTCAAAGAAAATTTTCAAAAGATGATAATGGGAGTTCCAAGAAGATGAGAGTGCAAAAGTTAGAAAACAAGTTTTTAAATAAAAACTAACATCCATAATATATAATATCCGACTGAGTGTGCTTATGGAAAAATGGAAAAACAAAAACAATTTTGTTTTCCGAAGCACATCAATCTCAGTAGAAGTCTACTAAAACTACTACCAAATAATCTATCAGTTTAAAACTACAACTACCAAAGCAGTAAAAATAGTTCAACTAGAATTAAACATAACCAAATTGTCTGTGTGCCATAGAGCTCTAAAATCCTTGGCTCTCGCCGCTGTCATCAGAAGAAGAACTGAATCCCAGTCCAGTGAAGTCTACACTCGGGAATGCTCAGCAGATCATAGCCTGAGTCCTCGCTATCTGGCGATCCTATCTGTCAAGTCGCCTCATGACATCATGCATGGTAGGCTCGAGCGAGTACTGGGCTGGAGCAGAAGGTGTGGCAGATGTCTCTGGTTGTGGAAGTGGCTCGGCTGGCTGATCCTGTGGAGGAGGCTGCCTACGTGGCCTTACCGGTCCCCGGACTCGCTCCCCTCTCCAATCACCGAAGGGAACGTACATATCCACCTCCCTCACATTATAGAACGCATCATTCGGGAACTCCGGCACCTCATATCGGTGATGATTTAAAACAATTGATTTAAATAAAACCCCAGAACAAAATTAATTGTTAGTCAAGTAAAGACCCTTTCCGAAGGGTCTTTTTTATTTAACCATATTTATCCAATAACCAAGACTCTTTAACAAAGA
>NZ_JAUZJP010000043.1:0-852 GCF_032886435.1 Candidatus Phytoplasma stylosanthis | reverse complement strand
TATTTCTCACATCCTTTAATTTAAACAAAAAAACCAGAAGCAAAAAATGAAAAGAAATGGTTTTCCAAAATTAGGATTAAGAATCATGAAAATTAGTGATTTTCAATTATTAAAATTAGGTTATTCCCCAAAACAATTAAATAAATTAAACCAAAAAAAAGGAGGCATATCATTATGTCAAACAAAATAAATAAAAAAAATCAAATAAAAGAAAAAGAATATATTTCAAAAAAAGATTTAATCAAAAAAATTGCGCGTCTTGTTAAGACTTCTATTACCAATACTGAAACTTTTTATAACGCTTTTGAAAAAGTAGTCATCAAAGCTATTACTTCCGAACAACCAAAAGTGATTATTTCTCCTAAAATCGGTTTTTTAAAATTAAAAAGCAGCAGTGCTCGTAAAGGTTTCAAGCCTAACACAAAAGAAATCATCGAAATCCCCGCTTCCACACGTATTACTTTTAAAGTTGCGAGTAGTTTAAAAAAAGAAGTTAAATCCTTAGTCCTCGAAGAATAATCGAAACAAGGAAAAAAAGAAATGATCAGTTTTTTAACCATTTTTACTTTTTTAGGGAGATATTTGAAAGATTTTCAAAATCCCCAAGTGGTGGAACAGAGATATGAAATAATGACCACTGTTTTTTTAAGTATTTTCATTTATTCAGGTTTTAAACCCCTTTTTCATTTTTTAAATAATATATTCTTTTTTCTAAAAGATCTTATTGTTGGTTTATTTTTTAAATCTAACCAACAGGTTTTATTAGAACAAAAAAGCATAAAAAAAGCCATGCAACGCCAAGAATTGTTTGCCAAAATAGATCAAATCCATCAAGAACTAAGACAAATTAAG
>NZ_JAUZJP010000042.1:0-899 GCF_032886435.1 Candidatus Phytoplasma stylosanthis | reverse complement strand
TGGAATAACCATAATTTATTAATTCTGGTACTGAAAAAAGAGCTTTGATCTTAGCAAAAGAATAACCATCTTCTTGCATTCTTTCCACTGGTCGTTGAAAATGACTATAATATTTTTTTAAATTTTTGCGATCCATGTTTCAAAAAAACCTTCTTTCATTATTTTAATTTTCTTTTTCTAAAATAGGGATATGATTGTTAAATGGTTTGTTATCTATCTTGTCTTCGAAAAGATTTAGTTTTTCTGTTAATCTTCTGATCAAAGTAACCATTTTTTTAAACCAATCTTGTTGTTGGGAAAATCTTTCATAACTACTTTTTTCTAATTCTTTTATTTCTACTTCCAACTCTTTTATTTTTTTTGCTAAGAAAAACATATTTGGAGAGGAAACAAAAGAACTAGTTTCTTCGAACTTTGAGGATGAGATATTAAGATCATCTGTTGGTTTTGGAAAAATATAAAAGATGAACCATCCAATAGTTGAACCTATTAAAACACAAAATAGGAATAATGATATTTTTTTAAAAAATGTTAAAAACTTTTTTTTCATTTTTCTTGTTTTTCCTCTTTCTTTTCCAATAAAGTCCGATAATGAGTTAATAAAGTTTTGAAGGCTAAACCTTCTTTTTTCATCTGCACAATAAAATTTAAATCTAAAGTTATTTTGGCTAAATAATAATCTGTTTCTTGAAAGTAAACTAAAAAATAAGCTAATTTAGCTTCTGAACAATAAAGACCACATTGAATTTGGGCCCAATAATAAGGAGGAACAATTTTTTTTTGGATAAATTCTTGCCAACTATTCCCTTTTTCTAAAGGACATTTAATTTCTAACATGGTTTGGGAAGGAGCGTGATAACCATCTAAAGAAGCAGAAAAAAGATCTTTGATAAAAACAG
>NZ_JAUZJP010000041.1:0-952 GCF_032886435.1 Candidatus Phytoplasma stylosanthis | reverse complement strand
CAATAAAACTTTGGTGTAATTCTTCATCCTGATGTTTTTTTATAAAATAAATGGGAGCGAAAACGATCATGACACCGATAATTAGAAAAATAATTTCTTTTATTAATTTTTTTAAATTGTTCATATTATAAAAACTCCTTTGTTTTGTTTAGTTAATAAAAAAAGACCCTTTAAAATAAGGGTCTTAAAAATTTAATATTTTATTATTTTTTTTAAAAAATGTTTTTAAATGAAAAATGTTTTTTTCTTAACCAGTTAATTGATTTTTGTTGAGTTAAAAAACCCCTAATGGCAGGCCAAAATAATTGCAATTAAACTTGCCATTAAAGAAGCCGTTTTTGTTGAAAATTTTATCAATCGATGAATTGGTTTTTTAAAAAAAACTAACTTTTTAGGAAAATATTTTAGTTTAGAAAGATAATTTGGCTTTTTAATTTTCTCTTCTTGTAGTTGTTCTTGTGAGGGAATGTTATATGTTTCACTGGGAGGATTATTGTGATCTTTTTTCATTAAATAAAAAGGGATGACAATAAGAAGAGAAACTGTTAAGAAGAAAAGAATGAATATTCTTTTTTTATTTTTAAACCAAAACATTTTTTTGAAACCTCCTGTTTTAGTTTGATTGACTTTTTTTTGTCAGTTAGTTGTGTTTTTTTTATATTTAACTAAAAAAGTCCCTTTAAAAAGGGACTTAAATTGATAAAATATTTTTTTGGTTCTTAAATAAAAAAAGACTCTTGAAAAGAGTCTTAATTTGGTCATTTTTAATAATAATTATTTTTTAAAATTAAATAAGTTAAAACGCTTTATACAACAAAAATAACTTAACTATCGATATCGAAATAGCGCCTCCCCCAGAGGCTCTATTTTTCTTTTTCACCGCGAAATTTGTTTTAACTATAAACAAATGAAACATTGGTTCACTCCCAAACAGAATAAAAAGTTGGTTAGG
>NZ_JAUZJP010000040.1:0-998 GCF_032886435.1 Candidatus Phytoplasma stylosanthis | reverse complement strand
TGGAATAACCATAATTTATTAATTCTGGTACTGAAAAAAGAGCTTTGATCTTAGCAAAAGAATAACCATCTTCTTGCATTCTTTCCACTGGTCGTTGAAAATGACTATAATATTTTTTTAAATTTTTATGATCCATGTTTCAAAAAAACCTTCTTTCTTTTTTTTAATTTTCTTTTTCTAAAATAGGAATATTATCGGGAGAGGGAACCATTTTTTCTAATTTATGAACTTTCACCATCAATCCTTTTATTAAATTAACTAGACGTTCAAACCAATCTTGTTGTTGGGCAAATCGTTCATGACTGTTTGTTTCTAACTGTTTTATTTTTTTTTCCAAATCATTTCTTTTTTCTTTTGAATCATTTATTTTGTCTTCTAAGAAAAAATTTTTAGACTGAGTAGAAAAAGAACTTATTTCTGTTTCTTTTGGTTCTGAGGAAGGAAAGCAACAAAATTTTACTACTTTAGTGAGTATCCAACCTAGAATTATTCCCAACAAACAACAGAAAAGCAGTTGAAGATATTTATTTATTAAATGGAGATTATAAATTATTTCTTTTAAAAAAAACTTTTTTTCATTTTTCTTGTTTTTCCTCTTTCTTTTCAAATAAAGTTTGATAATGAGTTAATAAAGCCTTAAAGGCTAACCCTTCTTTTTTCATCTGCACAATAAAATTTAAATCTAAAGTTATTTTGCTTAAATAATAGTCAGTTTCTTGAAAGTAAACTAAAAAATAAGCTAATTTTGCTTCCGAACAATAAAGACCACATTGGATTTGGGCCCAATAATAAGGAGGAACAATTTTTTTGTGGATAAATTCTTGCCAACTATTCCCTTTTTCTAAAGGACATTTGATTTCTAACATGGTTCGGGAAGGAGCGTGATAACCATCTAAAGAAGCAGAAAAAAGATCTTTGATAAAAACAGCAGGTTCATAATTTTTCTTGGTTAAAACAGAAAAGAATAAATTAGCCTTGGGTTCTGTTTTTTTGCCATG
>NZ_JAUZJP010000039.1:0-1101 GCF_032886435.1 Candidatus Phytoplasma stylosanthis | reverse complement strand
GGAATAACCTAATTTTAATAATTGAAAATCACTAATTTTCATGATTCTTAATCCTAATTTTGGAAAACCATTTCTTTTCATTTTTTGCTTCTGGTTTTTTTGTTTAAATTAAAGGATGTGAGAAATACGAAACATAAAATAAAAGTAACGATGATTAAAGAAATCATCGTTACAGAAATAGTTGCCCCCAAGGCTCTATTTTTCTTTACACTAAGAAAGGATGTGAGAAATTTGAAACATAAAATATTCTAAAATGGTAGTTGGATGTAATCGAAAAAGATAATATGGGTTGGGATAACAAAAAAAGCAATTTTAAATTTTGGTTTGAAAATGAAAAAACCCCAACAAAAAAACTGTTCTCGAAGAAATCATTTCTTATTCTCGTTTTTTAAATATTTTCTTTAATTTTGTTAAAGCATGTTTTTTAATATTTATAACTTGTTCAACTTTTAAATTTAGCAAAATAGAAAGATCAGAATTTGAATAGGATAGTTGATAATCATGGTTAATATTTCCTGATGTTATTCCAAAAGCTAAACAAATAATTTTAAATTCCGTGTCACTTAAATTTTTTTTTAATTTCTTAATAAAAAATTCATGTTTTACTTCTCTTAACCAGTATTGATGAGGGTTTAGAATTTTAGAAAATGTTAAAGGGGTGTTTTCTTCTCTGAATTCTTCGTTGTCTGATTTTTTTTCTTCTTTCGCTTTTCTTTGGGGGATCGAAGGAGTATGACTTTTTCTAATTAATTCTCTTAGATCAGATTTTATGATATCAATTGCATAATTCAGAAATGAATACCCAATATCTTCATATTTTTCAAGAGCTTTTAACAATCCTAATATCCCTTCTTGAAATAAATCTGGTTTTTCTAGTGTTTTGGGATAATATCGAAAACTATGTACTATTTTCCAAACTAATTCTTCATAATTTTGAATAATTTCATTTCTGAGTTGGAGATTTTTTTTGTCTTTTAAAAAAAGAGTAAGTAACTTTTCTGTTTCTTCTGTTTTAACTTTTTTTAAAAATACTTTTTTGATCATTTTTTTCTCCCTACCATATTTTTAGGAAGGGTTATCTTTTTTTAAAAAACAAAAAAA
>NZ_JAUZJP010000038.1:0-1150 GCF_032886435.1 Candidatus Phytoplasma stylosanthis | reverse complement strand
AAAAAATATAAACATTAGCACAAAAAAAATAATATTTATGTGCTAATATTTATATTTTTCATATTAAAAATAATATATATAAAGATATATAATAATACATGTAATATTATCGATATAATTATATATATAACCGCTATAATTATATGTTTATTATATTTAAAATTATTTATTTATTTTATTAATAATTTGTAAATATAAGTTTTTTACTAATATATTATCCTCATTGCGGACGGAAAACGTCTTTCGAATAAGCCTTTATAATAACAAAAAAGTAATACTAAATATAAGATGTAATGTCAAATAATGTAATGATACAAAAAAATTGTCAAAGGGAAAAATGTGTAATTATAAAAAAAATAAAAATAAAAACAAATCTGATACATTTAAAATTGTTCATTAGACAGGGGCGGATCTAGAAATCTAATTAAAAAGGGGTCGAAAATTAAAACATTGAACATAAAAAAGTATTTCTTTTTAACTAATAAAAATGTTAATAAGTGTTTATTAAATACGGAAATTATCTTATTAGTTTTTATAAAAAAAAATTCAAGTTATTTATCTTCTAAAATATGAAATTTATTTAATTTTTTATCTTTTTAAACTATAATTTGACAATATTACATGCATTCAAAATATAGGGTTAAGTGAATTTTTTGTCCCTAAAGTTATTGGCGAAAATCAAAATCATCCTCAACCTTTTTTTATTGTCAAAATCATCCTCAACGTTCCAAAATGTTCAATGTCTCATCCGAGTCCCTTCGCGTTCCTTATACCATTCCCAATCTTGTAATGGTACCAACCTTAACATACTTGGTCATGAACTTATTCCCAATCCTGTTAGGCGTCAATTTCGAAAGGGCAAGACCAAAAATATCTCCGGTGAGGTCTTTCTCTTCAAAAGACATTTTTGCCTAAGCTCTGCTCGCATCCTTCTAAGCAAAGAGAGTATAAGGGTGGGTTTGGTATAACTTTTACTTTCCAAAAGTTATCTTTTAAAAGATAACTTTTTAAAAGTCGTAGCACGTGTGTTTGGTAAAATAAAAAAAAATTATTTTTTAATAAGCACAAGCTATAATAATTATATTTGATAAAATGACATTAAAAATTTAAAAGAACTATGACAAAGATAAATGGAATAATGAAGGTGGAG
>NZ_JAUZJP010000037.1:0-1226 GCF_032886435.1 Candidatus Phytoplasma stylosanthis | reverse complement strand
TTTTTTCCATTTTTTTTAAATAATTTTTATCATGTACTTTTCGCCAATAATAATAATTATTACGGTCAATTTTTAATAATTTTAAAATTTTACAAACGGTAAAATATTTTCGATAAAATTGAACCAAAGACAGAATATTTTTTTTTAAAAGCGGGAGGTTATCAATTAAAGCATATTGGAGTAATTCAATTTCTCTGCGATTCGCCATTTTTTTTGTAACCTCTTTATTTTTTTACTTGTTCATATTTTAACTCAAAAAAAATTAAAAAAAATTTTTTTTCATTTTGTTCGCCGTTTTTTTTAATTTTGTATCTAAATATATAGTGAGGGGTTATTTTTTTTAAACTTTTTCGAATGTAAAAAATTGTTCCAAATTAAAGAAATTCAACAAATTTAATTCATTTGAAAAGAGCCAAAAACAAATAAAAGTAACCAATAATTGGTAGCTTTATTATTAATTACTTCAAAAAATGTTGTGTAGTAAACAGGGTGCAGCGCGCTCCTTGTGGATATCGGATACAAAAAGGATTATTTCTAGGTTTCAAATAAACTCCTAATAGACCTGGTGGGGGATCTTTTAATTCAAAGCAAAAGAAATCTCGACCATAAGGGTTATAAGAGGGGTTATCCAACCCATAAAGAGAAGTTTCGATCTGAAAATATTTTAAGATTTCAGGGATACTTTCTTTGGATAAAACAGGAATGTCATATCTTTTCATTTTGGGTTGGGTCGCTAACCATTCTTGTTGGAGGGTTTGGGAATCAGCTAGGGGTATTTTGGTTTTATTTTGACGATGAAAACCAGAATAAGCAGCAAGAGGAGAAATAACATGAAAAATAATCAACAAGAAGATGATGGAGTAATTTTTAAAGAAAGGGAATTTTGATTAATTTAAACATTATGTAACGACCTCCTCATTTATTGATTTATTAAGGTTATCCTCTGATTCATTAAGGATTTTATTTAATTTAGCTAAGTTTTCCCACACTTCAGCAAATCTATCATTGGATTGTTTTCTAGCTTCATCTAATTTTTTTCCTATTCGGGCAAAACTTTCATCTGATTCTTTTCCTATTCGGACAAAACTTTCATCTAATTCAATAAAACTTTGGTGTAATTCTTCATCCTGATGTTTTTTTATAAAATAAATGGGAGCGAAAACGATCATGACACCGATAATTAGAAAAATAATTTCTTTTATTAATTTTTTTAAATTGTTCATATT
>NZ_JAUZJP010000036.1:0-1550 GCF_032886435.1 Candidatus Phytoplasma stylosanthis | reverse complement strand
AGGTTGTTTCTTTTTGATTTTGAAACCAGAAATAATAACAAACAAGTCCGAAAATGATAAGAAGGAATATAAAAAAACCATTTTTTTGGAAAAAATTTGATTTATTCATTGTTAGAATAACCTTTCTTAATAATAGTGATAATTAAATAAAATAATTATCACTATTATACAATTTTATTAATAAAATGATTAAATAAAATAATCATTTATTTGGGATTTTAACCATTTCTGGGATTTTGCCAACTCGTTTTGCTTGTAGGTGTTGTTGAACACGGGCGTAATTCGGATTTTTTTGTTTTAATTGTTCTTTTATAATATTCACGTTATCTCTTTTGTTTTCTAATATTTCTTCTAATTTGGCTTTTTCTTCATATAGTTTGTCAGTGTCAGAAACTTCTTTTTGTTTATCTTTTAATTCATCGATGATAGTTGCGTATTCATCGACGACATTACGTCTTCTTTCTTTAATTTTTTCAACAAACTTTTGGGATTCATCAACTTCTTTTTCTAAATTATCTTCTTTTTGGCGCAGTTTATAATCAGCTATTTTCTTTTCGTAATCTTTGTAGTTGGCTTCGAGTTTGGCTAAATCACGGTCAATATCTTGAGTATACATTTCTAAAGCTTCTTTGGTAATCATTATCGGGTGTTCTTTGTTTTTGTTAGCTACTTCATTATATAAATGCCATAAACGGTGGCATTCGTGCAGAATTAAAGTAGTTTTGACCATCCCTTGTCCAAATTTACGTGTAAAACTAACTGTCTTACCCGCAATTTTAAGACCCAATTTAGCAGGGAATAAGTCAGTGATCTTATCAAAACCTTTAAAAACCCATTTGGTGATATTGCCTGCTGATGCTTCATGTTCTTTTTCATAAGTTATCATACGATTATGCATTTCGCGATATTTTAATTTTAGGGCTTGATATAATTCTTTTTCGAGGTTAATTTCTTTAAGTTTTTCATCGACTTCCTCAATTTCTTTTTGGATTTTGGCATGACGTTCGTCGGCTGTTTGAATTTGGTTTAATATTGATTTTTCGGAATATGATAAAAATTGATATCTTTCTTATAAATCTTTTTTAATTTTTCCGCACGAGTTAACATATCTTGGTAGTATTCTTGTTTATTTTCTAATTTACCAATTTGAACTTTGATTTTACCAATTTCTCCAACTATTTCTGAAATTTCATCTCGAAGTTTATTAATTTCCGCTTGTAATCTAATTTTATCATCGGGGGAAGCTAACTCTTTTTGTCTTTCTTTGTCTTTGATTTCTTTTTCTTTAGTTTCTTTGTCTTTTTCTAATTGGACTAATTTACCTTTTAAGATAGTAATATTTTTATCATTTTGATCTAAATTTTTTTTTATTTCTTTAATTTTAGCTTCGTTTTGTTCTAAAACTTCTTTGATTTTGGCTTTGGCTTCTTGGGTAAGGTCTTTTTGTTCATAAAGGTCTTTTAGTTCTGTTTCACATTTTTCTAATTCTTTTTCCCAATCTTGTTTTAAACCATTGTAGTTATTAATTGTGTCACCATATTTGTCAATGG
>NZ_JAUZJP010000035.1:0-1562 GCF_032886435.1 Candidatus Phytoplasma stylosanthis | reverse complement strand
CCATTGCTTGATGCCATAATGGGATTATCATTGATTATTAAAAACATACCTAAACAACTAATCAAAAAGAATGGTAAAAGATGTAATTTTTTTTTTATTTGCATCATTTTAACTTATAACTCCTTTTTATTTGTTCAAAAAATAAAATATTACTACTTTATAAATTTCTTCTAGTATTATTATTTTGTTAATTTTGATAATTTTGGATTTGGTTTAGAATAAGATTAATTTGTCTTTGGTTTTGATCTATTCTGGTTTGAATATTTCTTAAGTTATCGATTTGTTCTTCCGAAGCGTAAAGAGGTGTATTATCAATAGCTAACCTCATCTCTTGTGTTAATGCAAAATATTCTCTTTCTAACTGAATTCTTGCGATATTATTATCCAAATTTCTTAATCTTCTTTCTTGATCATTTAATTGTTTTTGTTGATAATTTATTATTTGTTGGTGTATTTCTTCCAATTGATTCGATAAAATATTAATTTCTGTCTCTGCAACATGATTAAAAAGAGCATTAATCATTTGTTGAGCCTTTTCGCTTTGTGTTAATAATAAATTTCTAAAAACACTATATTCATCCACATTATTATCAACTGCTGAATTATTTTCCGATACATTGTCATTATTGTTATTCATCGCTATCACTTGATTATTATTTATCATCAGTAACAATCCTAAACTTATCAAAAAAAAGAATGATAAAAGATGTAATGTATTTTTTACTTGCATCATTTTAACTTATAACTCCTTTTTTTATTTATCCCTCAGCTGAGGTGATTTCATAGAGGGAGTTTAGTTTAGAAATAATTGAATCTTTATCTTCTTTTTCGGTTTCGGTTATTTTATATCTTTTTTCTAAATTTTTTTTTAATTTTTCAGCACGAGTTAACATATTTTGGTACATTTTTTGGTCTGCTTCTAATTTACCAATTTGAACTTTTATTTTACCGATTTCACAAACTATTTTTAAAATTTCTTCGTTCAGTTTATCAATTTTATCTTCGTTGGCTTTTCTATCAATTTTTAATCTATTAACTTCTTTTTCTTTAGTTTCTAGTTGTATTTCTAATGGTGTTTTATCTTGTTTTAAAGATTCTATTTGAGGTTGAAGAGAATTTAATTGCGATTGGTATTCATCACATTTATTTTGATATTCGTTAATTTCATCTTTTTTTTCATTTAAATAACCTAAATCCAATCCCCAACTCTTTTTAAGTTTATTAATTTCTTCTTGTTCTCGTTCTGATAAATTAGTTGGTAATAAAGTAGGATTAATAGGTTCGGAAAAAAGATAATTTTTAATTTGTTCTAAACGAGCGGCTGTTGTTTTAATTTTAGGGATGGGTTGTTCTTCTATAGAACGTTTCTCCCTAGGAAAAGCAGGGATTACTTCAGGAGGTAATGAATTTGATAATGATTCTGGTGAAGACGCTAAGGTTGTTTCTTTTTGATTTTGAAACCAGAAATAATAACAAACAAGTCCGAAAATGATAAGAAGGAATATAAAAAAACCATTTTTTTGGAAAAAATTTGATTTATTCATTGTTAGAATAACCTTTCT
>NZ_JAUZJP010000034.1:0-1657 GCF_032886435.1 Candidatus Phytoplasma stylosanthis | reverse complement strand
GATGTTGACCTGTTCTTTTTTCATATAAATCAATCTTTTTCAAAGAACGAATATGATTTGTCGACCATAAATAACCTTCCGATTGATAATTATAAAAAGGGAATTTTAACTCAAAATCATAATTAAAGATGACAAAAGGTTCTTCTATCTTTTGATTAATGGGATAAACGCCGACAACTTTATCTTTGATGATGTCTTTGATAATAATTTTATCAATGAAAAGATAACTCGGACCTCCGAAATTAGTTCCTTGCTCATAAATAATTTCTAAGTGATAATTTTCTGGTAAAAAAGGAAAAGAGGATGGTAAAGGAGGTTTATTAAGACTCCAAAAGAAATATAAAGCTGTCGCGCCATTCCCCATTTGTTTTAAATCTTCTAAAGTATAAGTATCATCTTTTCCTTCCCTTTTTCCACCTTCAAAAAAGGCTAAGAGAAAATGAGCAGGTGGTGGTTCTTTAATTCGAAATTGAAAGTTAACTTCTTTTTGTTGGTCAGAAGCGTTATATAATGCGTAAGAAAATTGATGACTAAAATGATAAAGAGGAAAATGATAATTTAACCATCCCATCGCTTCTTTCATTCCTGTATGTTCTCCTAAATAAACATCATAAACGGCGAGTTCTTCTATTTGACCTTGTTTTTGAGGAAGAAGCGATTGATAATAAAAGTCATCAATCGCAGAAGAAGAAGGTTGAAAAGAAGCAGATAAATATTGTTTTGGTTCTCTTTGGGTTTTGGCCTTTTTTAATGGGAGGTTGATTGATTGACTATCAACCTCTAATAAAATTAATTGTTCTCTTTTTTTTCTTTCACCCCAAAGAAGAAGAAAGAACAAAAAATAACAACCCCAACTAAAAAGACAAACCCATTTTATTTTGGCAGTCATAACAAAACATTATTGCCACACTTCTAATTGAGCAGTTAATCTTTCTTTTTCAGCTTGGTAACAAGCTTGGATCGTTTCATCTGTTGTTTGGTCACTTTCTTTAGTTAAAGTTTCAATTCTGTTTCTGATTTGAATTTGATTACTTATTTTTTCTATTTCTTGAACCAACTTATCTCTTTTAGTTTCCAAGTTTTCTTTATCTTTCATTAAATTAGTTCTTTCTTGAGTTGTTAAGGAACTACTTTTTAATTTTTCAACAATCCCTTTTAAAATCTGTTCTAATTCCTCTTTTTCTTGCCATGCCTTCTCTTTTTCTTCTAAATAAAGGACTTCTTTTTCTTGTTTTAATTTTTCTTCCGTTAAAAAATGTTTTTCTGCTAAAGGGAGCTTGTCATTTATTTTGGCGTCTTTTTCTTTTAAGGCTTCTTTTAAGTGGAGTAAATAATTTTGGATATTCTTTTTTTGTTGATATGATCTTTCTTTTTTTTCTAAAAAAGTAATTATTTTTTGTAAATTTTCTTTTCCTTTAGGATCAGTTAAGGTCTTTAAGACTTCTTGATGATTATTAATTTTATCTCTTAATAATGTTTCTTGTTCAGAAATAGTTTTATTATTGGATAATTTCTCATCTTCTTTTTTTTCTTCGAGATGACAAGGAACAATAATGGTAAATTGACGATGAGGATCCAAATAATAATAAAGTAAACTTAACCCTCCTATGATTGTTAATAAAATGACAAAAAAAGTCCATTTCTTTTTTTTACTACC
>NZ_JAUZJP010000033.1:0-1748 GCF_032886435.1 Candidatus Phytoplasma stylosanthis | reverse complement strand
ACGTTCCCTTATTTCTTAAAATAACTACTAAATATGATACGGAAAATACTTTTGCTCATCCTGACCGATACTTCAATTTAGAGATTAAAAGTAATAACACCATTCATGATGAAACCCAACGCCCCAGAATGGTTTTAAACGATGAAGGTATTGGGAAAATTAACATCCAAATTAGTTTACAACAACATCAATTCATAAGTGCGCAAAACCCAATTTTAAATTTAATTCTCGACTATGAATTAGTAGATAAAAACGGAAACGCTTTAGGTGGCGGGACTCAAACTATCACCAACCCAATTGCCAACATAGCTTAATAAAATGAAAAATAAAAAAAATGGAGGAGAAAAAAATGAAAATACCCCAACAAAACCAAAACCCCAAAACACCGTATTTAAATTATATGGTTTACATTTTATGGGGTTTATTTCTTTTTTTAGGTACTTATATTTGGATTCATCACCAAACCTTAACTATGACAGAAGAAAAAATAAATCATTACGATCAAATTCTTCCCAAAATAGAAGAAAAAATAAACCATTATAACCAAATTTTTCCCCAAATTGAAGAAAAAATAAACAATTATAACCAAATTCTTCCTAGAATAGAAGAAACAAAAAAAGAAATAATGACCAAATTTAATGATTTTATCCAATCAGAAAATAAAAACCAGGAACAGTCATTATTAGAAAATAATAACCCTTTCCATCAAAATAACACTGAACTAGAAGGGAGGTTATTTCATCCTTCCGACTCTAAAAAATTTATCGGTTTCGATAAATTAATCGGGTTTAAAGAAGAGAAAAAAGCCATAGATGGATTTATTGATTATTTAAAAAATTCCGAAAATTACCAAGGAATTGGGGAAGTAGAACCACCATTAGGCATTTTAATGTACGGTTGTCCAGGAACTGGTAAAACCACTTTAGCAAGAGCCCTTGCCAAAGAAACTAATTTACCATTCTTTGAAGTGAGTAGTTCCGTTTTTGCCCAAAAATTTAGAGGTACAGCAGTACAAATGGTTAGAGATTTATTCACTGCTGCTCGTATCTTAGCCGAAGAACAACACGGCGCCATCATCTTTTTAGATGAATGTGAAACTATTTTTTCTGATATAAGTCTGTTAGATGCCGATTCAGAATTAGCTAACGTTGTTAACCAATTCAAAACCGAAATGACTTCCATGGATAATAATCCCAATAAACCTATTTTCATTATTGGTGCCACAAATTATAACGATAGAATCGATGACGCCATTAAATCAAGATTTACATATAACATTGAAGTTAAACCAGGCAACAAAGCAGAACGTCAACAAATGTTAGAATTCTTAATCAAGAAAAGAAAAAATCCTTACAATGAAGAAGCTAAACACTATCTATTGGAAGTAATTAACGAAGCTTTAGAATATTTACCTGATCATCAACAATTCTTAAAAGCCAATCGAACTTTAGAAAACTTGTTAAAAACAACAGTTAGTATTTTTGCCCCAACCCGTGGTACAAGTAATACTCGAAGAAATGAAATCAATAAAAACGATTTAAAACAAGCTTATCAAATGATTATTTCTCCTGATCTTAGTTTGTTAGAACAAATTGAAAACCAATTAATATCGAAAGGTGGTGAAAAATAATGTTATCACCCTTAGACGTTTTAAAAGGTTTTATTAATTTAAAATCTTATTTTACTTGGGTTATGATGGCGATGGTGGTTTGGAGTGGGTTTAGTTTTTTTAAAAAACGTTCTATACC
>NZ_JAUZJP010000032.1:0-1832 GCF_032886435.1 Candidatus Phytoplasma stylosanthis | reverse complement strand
GGGAAGGAGCGTGATAACCATCTAAAGAAGCAGAAAAAAGATCTTTGATAAAAACAGCAGGTTCATAATTTTTCTTGGTTAAAACAGAAAAGAATAAATTAGCCTTGGGTTCTGTTTTTTTGCCATGTTCCATCGCTTCATTGGTCACAAAAGGTTTTTTAAAAAGTTTCTTTTTAATTAACTCTTCTTTGGTTTCATAAGGATTTAAACCCATAATGGTTCCGATTTCAGAAGCGTTAATATAATGTTGACGGTGTTTAAACCAAGCCCAACTATTTTGTTTTAAATCTATTTTTTTCATCTTTTTTCCTTTTTTTATTTCTCTCGAAAAGATAAAATATTTAAATCAAATCCTAAATTTACTTTCCCTGTTGGTCCTTGCCGATTCTTCGCTACTATTAATTCCGCAGAAACGACTTTGGTTGTCGTTTCAGTTCTATTTCTTTCATAATAATCTGGTCGATAAAGAAAAAACACCATATCAGCATCTTGTTCAATTGTTCCTGATTCTCTTAAATCAGATAAAAGAGGTCTTTTGTCTTCTCTTTTTTCGACTTCACGGGATAATTGAGAAAGGGCTAAAACAGGAACTTTTAATTCTTTAGCCATTTGTTTTAAACTGCGTGTAATGGAGGCTATTTCTTCTTGGCGATTATGAAATTTCAATGCCTGTGGTTCATGACTTTTGTTAATGAGTTGTAAATAATCAATTATCACTAGGTCTAATTGATTTTGACTTTTCATTTGACGACATTGAGAACGAATCTCTAACAGATTAGCACTGAAATTATCATGAAAAAAGAGATGATATTTTTTCAATTTAGTGGCACTAGCTTTCAATAAAGTGATTTCATGAGGATTTAAAAGACCTAATTGAATTTTTTTGTGTTCAATGCCGCTGGTAGAACTTAAGATTCTGGTTCCTAATTGTTCGTTAGCCATTTCTAAACTAAAGATTAAAATTTTTTTATTTGGTTCTTGACGAACAATATTTAAAGCCAATTCCGTCATTAAACTACTTTTCCCCATGGCAGGACGAGCTGCTAAGATAATTAATTCCTCAGGTTTAAAACCCAAAGTTAAATCATCTAAAGCTGAAAAACCTGTCCCCAAACCAATAATTTGATTTTCTCTATGTTGAACAGTTTTTTCTTCTACTGCTTGTAATAAAGTTTTGATATCAATAAACTTTTGATTTTTTTTCTTTTTAGCAATTTGAAATAATTTTTCTTCTACTGTATTTAAATAATTTTCAAAATCAATTTCTTGATTATTCATTCCTTCATGATAAAGACCAGAAAGGGTGACAATAACTTCTCTTTTCAAAGCAGCATTGGAGACAAAATCAATATAAGAATCCAAATGATAAATAGAAGGAATATTATGAGTTAATTGAAATAAATATTTTAAACCATGAGTTAATTTTTTATTTTCTTTTTCTAAAAAAGCGTTTACTGAAAAACAATCAATTTCTTTTTGTTCTTCTTTTAATTTTTTCATAGCTTCATAAATAGCTTGATGTTCCAAATTAAAAAAATCTTCTGTAGCTAATCGTTCCTGCACCATTGATATTCTTTGAGGATTTAAAAAGATAATCCCTAAAATGGATTGTTCCATTTCTAAATAGAAAGGCATTTGAAGAGAATTCATTTAACTAAGTTCCTTTCTGGGATGATCAAAAGAATAAAATTGACACATTTTTTTTAATCTATCAATCATTCTTAAAGCCCTCATTTTATCTTTTTCTCCTGGACCTATCATAAAATGTTGCATTAACTGAGCTAAATTAAAATTAGAACTGATAAAAGTATGTAATCCCTTTTCATAACGAG
>NZ_JAUZJP010000031.1:0-1838 GCF_032886435.1 Candidatus Phytoplasma stylosanthis | reverse complement strand
TAAAAGGCAGAATCAGCAAATCAACTTCATAAAGAGGCAAAATCAGCAGATGAAAATATAGTGTCTTACATCATAAGATTATTTATGAGACAATTATAAAATAAAGTTATTTTTTCTGATATAAAGATCGATAATTATTAGATGTGCAATTGAAATTTTCAATCAAGTTTTAGTTTTAGTCTCACTATTATTGCAACAGCTAGTCAAATGCGGAGCCAAGGTATGAGACAAGAATCATTTAATTTGTCCGAGTTGTAAATGTGGAGTCAAAAAAGTGTAAACTAAGGTATATATAGAAAGTAGAAGTAAAATAAAGGTTTTGGTGCATGTTGCATTATATTGCTTGACCATAGTGTGGCTTGGATGATACACCATCAAGTTAGAGTATGGAAAAACCGTTGTATTGTAGGTTAGTTGTTTCTCACATTTATTACTTTTGCCATCCATATCTTCTGATATCTCTATGTTTTAGGATGCTGTGTGTGTATGGCCTCTAAAGAATAATACACTGTTGAACTCAAACTTCTTTATGACTTTAGCCAATCAAATTGTATGAAAGGATTGTTACAATGTATTGTCTTTTCTCCAAAAATATTTAAACTAATACAGACAAATATACAAATAAAGTAGTTATATCTCTAATAAGGTATTATTATTTGTTAATTATTATCTATATCAATTTTCCATTCTTATTACAATTCTATTAATTTAGTAGACAATGTATGCGAAAAAATATACATATTACCATCAGTAATATTATTACGTATACTTATTATATATATCCATATAAATCATTTAACAATACGAAAAAATATAAATATTAGCATAAAAAATTTATGTTTCTATATTAAAATTTATATGTTTTTATACGAATAAATTTCTGGATGGTTATATATAAAACATATGAATTATATAAAACTTGATGAGTTTATTTATTATATATGAGTATTATTATTCATTGCTCAGACTCGTGATGATGATGGATGCCAAGCTATATGCGAACCCTATATATATAGGCACTATTTATATATGCACTCGTGATTCGTGAGACGAACATTATTGTGATCCAAGTAATTAACTAATTAATAACTATGTGAAGCAACTAATTCAATACATGCATGGTTTAATTTGTACTATTATTGAAGCCGCAAACACAAGAATATATATTAGTAATTTAATATTTGATCGTGCAAGATATCCTTCATATTCGCACTGTCAAACCCAATAATATATGGTGCAGGATATTCTTCAAATATTTAGTAGTAGATTTGATTGCTTAAACTTTAATTAATGTATAAATAAATAGCATTTTTTATATATTTTTTTTCAATTTTTTTTTTTTTTTACTTTTGTATTGAATTTGACATCACAAACTTGTGCACATAAAAATCAAGATATTCACAAACTTATTGAAGCAATAGCTGACAATATAATTTTTTTAATTTAAAAAATGGACCATATATACTAGGAAAGCGTTTAATATATCTCTATGCGTGTAAAGTTAAAATGCATGCAGAACTTTACGTGTACAAGGTAAACTTATATAATTTTATTCCAATTAATTATCTACAGTCTTCTTCTATTTTTCTTCTTGTCAAAAGTTATGACTTTCTTTTAATTTTCTAATTCCACAAAGTTTGGCTTTCTAGATTGTATATAGTCAAGTAATTCGTGCCATTATCTTGATTTTAATGGGGCCATGCATTTTGTTTAAAATGTGCTATTAAAATACAAAAAATACAAAAAATGCAATCAATTTTTTTAAATTTCAAATTTTAAAAAGTATAGTAGTCAAATAAATTGATTAAAATAGTGAATAGATATGGTTAAATTAGGAT
>NZ_JAUZJP010000030.1:0-2040 GCF_032886435.1 Candidatus Phytoplasma stylosanthis | reverse complement strand
TCAAGAAAAGAAAAAATCCTTACAGCGAAGAAGCGAAACAATATTTATATGAAGTCATCAATGAAGCTTTAGAACATTTACCTGACCATCAACAATTCTTAAAAGCGAATCGGACTTTAGAAAACTTGTTAAAAACCACAGTGAGTATTTTTGCTCAAACCCGTGGGGCAGGTGAAACCCCAAGAAATGAAATCGATAAAAGTGATTTAAAACAAGCTTATCAAATAGTGATTTCACCTGATCTTAGTTTATTAGATCAAATTGAAAACCAATTCATGTCGAAAGGAGGTGAGAAATAATGTTATCACCAATAGACGTTTTAAAAGGTTTTATTAATTTAAAATCTTATTTTACCTGGGTTATGATGGCAATTACGGTCTGGGGTGGGTTTAGTTTCTTTAAAAAACGTTCTACATCTACTTCATGGTCAAAACATCTTACTACTTTTTTCATTATTTTAGGAATATTTAGTCTTATTTATTTCTGTTGTTTTCGCACTAAAGAACCATCCTCTAAATATTATGGTCAATTAATTGGAAAAATTGATCAAGCCATTGACAAATATTCCGATACAATTAATAACTACAATGGTTTAAAAAAAGATTGGGAAAAAGAATTAGAAAAATGTGATAAAGAACTAAAAGATCTTTATGAACAAAAAGATCTTACCCAAAAAGCTAAAGAAAAAATTAAAGAAGCTTTAGAAAAAAACGAAGCTAAAATTAAAGAAATAAAAGAAAATTTAGATCAAAATGATAAAAATATTACTATCTTAAAAGGAAAATTAGTCCAATTAGAAAAAGACAAAGAAACTAAAGAAAAAGAAATTAAAGTTAAAGAAGAACAGTTAAAATTAGCTTCTCCCGATGATAAAATTAGATTACAAGCGGAAATCGATAAACTCCAAGCTGAAATTTCAGAAATAGTTGGTGAAATCGGTAAAA
Organism: Candidatus Phytoplasma stylosanthis; assembly: GCF_032886435.1. Lineage (NCBI taxonomy): Bacteria > Bacillati > Mycoplasmatota > Mollicutes > Acholeplasmatales > Acholeplasmataceae > Candidatus Phytoplasma > Candidatus Phytoplasma stylosanthis. The sequence continues at coordinate 1,096 of NZ_JAUZJP010000030.1, read as the reverse complement.
TCAAAGTTCAAATTGGTATATTAAAAAATAAACAAGAAAAATACCAAGATATGTTAACTCGTGCCGAAAAATTAAAAAAAGATTTAGAAGAAAGCTATCAATTTTTATCAGATTCCGAAAAATCAATATTAAACCAAATTCAAACAGTCAGCGAACGTCATGACGAAATCCAAAAAGAAATTGAGGAAGTGAATGAAAAAATAAAATTAATCGGTATCGAAAAAGAACAATTACGTATTTTACGTGTGGGTGCGGAAGCCGCTAAAACCGCTTTAGATGATTGGGATAAAAAACATCAATTTAGTTTTGGTAATTTACGTGACGCTCTTTTTCAAGGAGCAGAATTATATATGGACGCTTTTGGAGGCCGAGGTATGTTGAAAGCAGTAGGTGGTGGAGTTACCAAAAAAGTGGCAGGAACTGTTGCCAAAGTAGGTTTAGCTGTTCATGAAACTCACCGCATAATTCATTTAGCGCAAGAACTCTTTTGTCATCCTGATGGCACATTAAAAATGATGTCTCAAGAAACTTATGATTCTATTTGTACTCGTATTGACCGCGATTTAGCCAAACTCGATGCCGACTACAAAGATTACGAAAAGAAAAAAACTGATTATAAACTTCGTCTTAACCAAGAAAATTTAAATAACGAATGTAAAAAATCTGAAAAATTAAACAAAGATATAAAAAAAGAATTTGCAACTTGGATTGGTGAATACTCAACCATCATCGAAGAATTAACCCAAAAACAAGAAGAAGTTTTGGATACTGGCAAATTATATGAAGACAAAGCTGATTTAGAAAGCAAATTAGAAACTAAGAGAGAAAACGCGAATGTTTTAAAAGAACAATTAAAACAAAAAAATCCGAGTTACGCTCGTGCTCAACAACGTTTCATAGAACAACAAAAAAACAAAAAATATGCTCAATTCTATCAACCGATTATCGATAAATAATGATGAAAATTTATTTCATCATTATTTTGTTTCATTATTTCTTTCTTAAAGTTATATAATAGTGATATATTCAAATTTCCAAATTTGATAATAATAATCTTATTATTATCAGAAAGGTTACGAAATTAATGAATAAAAAA
>NZ_JAUZJP010000029.1:0-2188 GCF_032886435.1 Candidatus Phytoplasma stylosanthis | reverse complement strand
GAAAAATAATGTTATCACCCTTAGACGTTTTAAAAGGTTTTATTAATTTAAAATCTTATTTTACTTGGGTTATGATGGCGATGGTGGTTTGGAGTGGGTTTAGTTTTTTTAAAAAACGTTCTATACCTCCTTCGTGGTCAAAACATCTTACTACTTTTTTCATTATTTTAGGAATATTTAGTCTTCTTTATTTCTGTTGTTTTCGTCATAAAGAACCCTCCTCTAAATATTACAACCAATTAATTGGAAAAATTGACCAAGCCATTGACAAATATGGTGACACAATTAATAACTACAATGGTTTAAAACAAGATTGGGAAAAAGAATTAGAAAAATGTGAAACAGAACTAAAAGACCTTTCTGAACAAAAAGACCTTACTCAAAAAGATAAAGAAAAAATCAAAGAAGCTTTAGAAAATAATGAAGCTAAAATTAAAGAAATAAAAGAAAAAATGTTTGAAAATAACGAAAACATCACTATCTTAAAAGGAAAATTAATTCAATTAGAACAAGACAAAGAAACTAAAGAAAAAGAAATCAAAGACAAAGAAAGACAAAAAGAGTTAGCTTCTCCCGATGATAAAATTAGATTACAAGCGGAAATTAAAAAACTTCAAGAAGAAATTTTAGAAATAGTTGTTGAAATAAAAAATATTAATATTCAAATTGGTAAATTAGAAGCAACCCAAAGAAAATACCAAGATATGTTAACTCGAACCGAAGGATTAAAAAAAAATTTACAAAAAAGATATGAAACTTTAACAAATGATGAAAAATCTATTTTCAATCAAATCCAATCTGCCGAAGACCGCCGTGCCGAAATCCAAAAAGAAATTGAGGAAGTGAATGAAAAAATAAAATTAATCGGTATCGAAAAAGAACAATTACGTATTTTACGTGTGGGTGCGGAAGCCGCTAAAACCGCTTTAGATGATTGGGATAAAAAACATCAATTTAGTTTTGGTAATTTGCGTGACGCTCTTTTTCAAGGAGCAGAATTATATATGGACGCTTTTGGAGGCCGAGGTATGTTGAAAGCAGTAGGTGGTGGAGTTACCAAAAAAGTGGCAGGAACTGTTGCCAAAGTAGGTTTAGCCGTTCATGAAACTCACCGCATAATTCATTTAGCGCAAGAACTCTTTTGTCATCCTGATGGCACATTAAAAATGATGTCTCAAGAAACTTATGATTCTATTTGTACTCGTATTGACCGTGATTTAGCCAAACTCGAAGCTGACTACAAAGATTACGAAAAGAAAAAAGCTGATTATAAAATTCGTCTTAACCAAGATAATTTAAAAAATGAATGTATAAACTCTGAAAAATTAAATGAAAGTATAAAAAACGAATTTAATACTTGGATTGATGAATACTCAACCACCATCGAAGAATTAACCCGAAAACAAGAAGAAGTTTCGGATACCTCAGATTTATTTCGTAATAAAAATGAATTAGAATACAATTTAAGTAACAAAGAAGTAGAATTAAACACCGCAAAAGAAGAACTAAAACAAAAAAATCCGAATTACGCTCGTGCTCAACAACGTTTCATAGAACAACAAAAAAACAAAAAATATGCTCAATTCTATCAACCGATTATCAATAAATAATGATGAAATAAATTTTCATCATTATTTTGTTTCATTATTTCTTTCTTAAAGTTATATAATAGTGATATATTCAAATTTCCAAATTTGATAATAATAATCTTATTATTATCAGAAAGGTTACGAAATTAATGAATAAAAAAAACTTTTTACAAAAATATTTTATCGAAATAATGGTTATTTTATTATTAGGAATAGTAATTATAATTATGATTCATAAAAATCATCATGGCACTAGCCAAGCCCAATCACCTTTATCTTCTTGGGATTCCGAAAAAGAAACATTAGAGTCTGAAGAAAATGAAATTGAAAACCCCTTTTCTAATAGACCGAAACGTTCTGCAAAAGAACAACCCATCCCTAAAATTAAAACAACAGCGGCTCGTTTGGAACAAATTAAAAATTATCTTTTTACAGAACCTATTAACTCTACTTTATTACCAACCGATTTATTAGAACGAGAACAAGAAGAAATTAATGAACTTAAAAAGAGTTGGCAAAAATCATTAGATTTATTAAAAGAACAAAAGACATGGATAGATGAAAAACAAAATAAATGTGACGAATACCAATCACAATTA
>NZ_JAUZJP010000028.1:0-2586 GCF_032886435.1 Candidatus Phytoplasma stylosanthis | reverse complement strand
CTGTTTTTATCAAAGATCTTTTTTCTGCTTCTTTAGATGGTTATCACGCTCCTTCCCAAACCATGTTAGAAATTAAATGTCCTTTAGAAAAAGGGAATAGTTGGCAAGAATTTATCCAAAAAAAAATCGTTCCTCCTTATTATTGGGCTCAAATCCAATGTGGTCTTTATTGTTCAGAAGCTAAATTAGCTTGTTTTTTAGTTTACTTTCAAGAAACAGATTATTATTTAGCCAAAATAACTTTAGATTTAAATTTTATTGTGCAGATGAAAAAAGAAGGGTTAGCCTTTAAGGCTTTATTAACTCATTATCAAACTTTATTTGAAAAGAAAGAGGAAAAAAATGAAAAGTCAAAAGATTTTTAACATTTCGAACAAAATATTATTATTCATACTTTCTATTTTAATAGGTTCAACGCTATGGTGGTTTATCTTTTGTGGTTCGCCAAAAAAATCAGATAATCCAACAATCTCAGGGTTCGAACAAACAGAAACTAGTTCTTTTGTTTCTATGTTTTTCTTAGAAAAAAGAATAAAAGAGTTGGAAGCAGAAATAAAAGAATTAGAAAAAAGTAGTTATGAACGGTTTGCCCAACAACAAGATTGGTTTGAACAAATGGTTACTTTGATCAGAAGATTAATGGAAAAACCGAATCTTTTCGAAGACAAGATAGATAATAAACCATTTAACAAGTATATCCCAATCGAGGAGAAAGAAAATTAAAAAAGAAAGAAGGTTTTTTTGAAACATGGATCACAAAAATTTAAAAAAATATTATAGTCATTTTCAACGACCAGTGGAAAGAATGCAAGAAGATGGTTATTCTTTGGCTAAGATCAAAGCTCTTTTTTCAGTACCAGAATTAATAAATTATGGTTATTCCACGACAGATATTATAAACATGAATATAGTTCTTAATAACCAAAAAAGGAGAAAAAAAATGAGTAAAAGAAAATTAAAACAATTAGAAATAAAAAAAATAATGAAAGAAGGTTTTAAAAAAAATGAATAAAAAAAAAATGAATAAAGAAGCATTAATAAAAGCTCTTGCCCAAGAAGGTCAAGTGAGTATACATGAAGCGGATCAATTTTTTAAAGTTTTGGAAAAAGTTTTAATCAAGGCTCTTCACAAGAACAAGGAAGTTAGTTTAGGCCAACAATTAGGTAGATTTGTTCTCAGATCTGTCAAAGCTTCCTTAATCCCTAAATTTGAACATCATTATAATCGAGAAACAGGACAAAGAGAAATCACAATTAACGGTCAAAAGAAAGTTCCTGCGTATACTTCGGTTCGTTTTCGACCCTCTGAAGCTTTAAAACGAGAAGTAAAAAGGATTAAATTATAAAAATCAAAAAATAAAATAATATCTTTTTTTCTCCCTTTTGGAGAAAGGTAGAAAGTTGTTGAGTATCGTTACAACTCTCCTTCTGCTTTCTATCTTTCTCCCAGAGAGAGAAATAAAAAAACAATCAAGATTAAAAAAAGAAAGAGGTTTAAAAAAAATGGCGTTTACTTATTCTGCTCAAAGTAAAAAAACAAAAAAAGAAGTTATTCAACCAAAAAAAACTAAAGCAGTTCTGGTTTCAAAAAAAACTTCCTCCCTAAAAAACAAATTAAAAACAAAGACTTTGGTTCAAAAAAAATCAAAAAAAGTTTCTTTATCTCAAAAAATTAATCAACTAGAAACTCTTTTGAAACAATTAAAAGAACATTTAAAAGAATAAAAAAAAGGAGATAAAGGGTGATGTGGTGGTTTTTAGTTCCTTTTTTTAATTTTTTTTCTTTTTGTTATGACTGGCTCAAAGGTTTTAGTGTTCGAGAGATTTTAAATCGTCGTTTAGATTGGATGATGACCAATCTTTCCATTTATTTTTTCTTAACAGGGAAGTTTAATTTGTTTTTTTGGTTTGTCAAAAAAATCCTTCAAAAAGGAATTCAACTCCTTCTTTGGCCGATTTGTTATTTGATACCTCGTCAACGATTAGCTTATTATAAACGTGTTCAAAGGAAAATTAACGCTCGTCAGTGGAAATTAGAAAAAAAACAAACTATTTTCAAACAAAAAGAAGAACTATTAAACAAGAAAATAGAAAAATTAAAAGAAATAATACAAAAAAAAGAAGCCAAGAAAAAAAATTACCAAGGAGAAGAAGGATAATGAGTAATTTTACATTGGGTTTTATTTTAGGAAGTGCTTTTAATTTAATTGTGATTATGTTTGCTCGTAAATATTTATTTCCTCCTTTTTATGAAGAAAAAGAAAAACTAAAAGAAAAAAAAGATGTTCCAATAGAAACAAAAAAGGTCAAAGATTTATCTTTGCGGATTCAAAATTTAAATGTTCATCAAGAACCTCATCCTTCTCAAAAAGAAGAGGAAAAAAGGAATGATTCTTTTTCTTTAGAAGAAAAAGAACTAACAAATGAAAATGAAATTTGAAAGGAAAAGAAAAAATGAAAAAAAGAAGTTATAGTGGTAGTAAAAAAAAGAAATGGACTTTTTTTGTCATTTTATTAACAATCATAGGAGGGTTAAGTTTACTTTATTATTATTTGGATCCTCATCGTCAATTTACCATTATTGTT
>NZ_JAUZJP010000027.1:0-3169 GCF_032886435.1 Candidatus Phytoplasma stylosanthis | reverse complement strand
TTATTAAAAACATACCTAAACAACTAATCAAAAAGAATGGTAAAAGATGTAATTTTTTTTTTATTTGCATCATTTTAACTTATAACTCCTTTTGTTATTTATCCCTCAGCTGAGGTGATTTCGTAGAGTTCGTTTAATTGAGAATAAATTAAATTTTTAAATTCTTTTTCGGATCTTTCATAACTTTTTTCTGAATCTTTTTTTAATCCTTCAGCACGAGTTAACATATCTTGGTATTTTTCTTGTTTATTTTCTAATTTACCAATTTGAATATTAATATATTTTATTTCAACAACTATTTCTAAAATTTCAGCTTGGAGTTTTTTAATTTGGGTTTCGTTAGCTTTTCTATCAATTTTTAATCTATTAAGTTCTTTTTCTTTAGTTTCTAGTTGTATTTTTAATGGGGTTTTTTTGTTTTCCCAAGATTTTATTTCTGAAGGAATACTATTTAATTGTGATTGGTATTCATCACATTCATTTTGATTTTCATCTATCCATGTTTTTTGTTCTTTTAATAAATCTAATGATGATTGCCAACTCTTTTTAAGTTCATTAATTTCTTCTTGTTCTCGTTCTGATAAATCGGTTGGTAATAAAGTAGAGTTAATAGGTTCTGTAAAAAGATAATTTTTAATTTGTTCCAAACGTGCATTAGTTGTTTTGAATTTTGGTTTTTCTTCTTCCACAGAACGTTTTGGTCTAGGCGAAGTTGGCATTTCTTCTGAAAACAATGGTTCTGTTGTTGTTTCTGATTCAGATACTAATGATGTTTCTTTTTGATTTTTAAAATAAAAATAACATCCACCAAGTCCGATACTAATAAAAATAAAAATTAAAAGCCAATTTTTTTGATTCATAAATAAAATAATCTTTCTTAATAATAAATTAATAAAAAATTTTTTTGTTATTTATTTTTATACAATTTCGTAGAGTTCGTTTAATTGCGAGATAATTAAATTTTTATCTTTTTTTTCAGTTTCAGTTATTTTATATCGTTCTTCTAAATCTTTTTTTAATTTTTTGGCACGATTTAAAATATTTTGATACATTTCTTGGTCTGCTTGTAAGTTCTTAATTTCATTTTTGATTTTACCAATTTTACCAACTATTCCTAATATTTCTTCGTTCAGTTTGTCAATTTTATTTTCGTTAGTTTTTCTATCAATTTTTAATCCATCAAGTTCTTTTTCTTTGGTTTTTAGTTGTTCTTCTAATTTTAATTTTTGTTGTTCCAAAGATGTTATTTTTGGAAGAATAAGATTTAATCGAGATTGGTGTTCATCACATTTATTTTGTTCTTTGACAATTACACCTTTTTTTCTGTTTAAATAACCCAAACTTAATCCCCAACTCTTTTTAAGTTTATTGATTTCCTCTATTTCTCTGTTTAATAAATCTGATGGTAAGTAAGAAAGATTAGCATTTTCTGTAAAAAGATAATTTTTAATCTTTTCTAAACGAGCATTAGTTGTTTTGATTTTTGGTTTTTCTTCTTCCAAAGAACGTTTAGGTCTTGGAATGGTTGGTGTTTCTTCAGAAGATAATGGTTCTGTTGTTGGTTCTGATTCGGATACTAATGATGTTTCTTTTTGATTTTCGAAATAAAAATAACAACCAGCAAGCCCAATACTAATAAAAATGAAAATTAAAAGCCATTTTTTTTGATTCATAAATTATATGTACTTTATTAATAATAGTGATAATTAAATATAATAAATTATCATTGCTTTTTTATACTATGTCGTAGAGGTTATTAAGTGAGTTTAAGATATCGTTTTTGTATTCTGATTGGCTGTCGTTATATTGTTCTTCCAACATTTTTTTAAAATTTTCAGAACCAGCTACACCATATAATAATTCTTGGTATTTTTCTTGGGTTTCTTCTAAATCTTTGATTTGATTTTCAACATCTTCAATTTTTTCGATTATTTTTTTTATTTCATCTTGGAGTTTTTCTATTTTATCTTCGTTATTATCTTTTCTATCAATTTCTCCTTCTTTTTTGTATTTTTGTTGTTCTAATGATGATAATTGTGATTTTTTAGAATCTATTTGAAGTTGAATCAAAGCCAGTTGGTTTTTGTGTTCATCACATTTTTTTTGTTCTTCATTAATTTTATTTTTGTCTTTTTCTAATAATTCTAAATAATATTTATAACTATTTTTAAGTTTATTGATTTCCTCTTTTTCTTGTTCTAATAAATCCGATGGTAAGTAAGAAAGATCAGAGTTTTCTGTAAAAAGATAATTTTTAATCTTTTCTAAACGAGCAGCAGTTATTTTAATTTTAGGTTGATTAGGTTTCATAGAACGTTTTGGTCTGGCAGGAGCAGGGGTTTCATTAGGTTGTAATGTTTCTGATGGTGATGCTGGTTTAGATAACAGGATTGGGTGTGACCCATCAAAACGTAACTGACTCTAAACGAAAAAATAAAGTCAAATTGTTTACTAAAAAAACAGTTTGACTTTTTTCTTTTGGAGTCAAACGGAAAGAGAGTTTCATAAAAAATGGAAAAATATTTATATGGTTTAAAAGAAATTATTAATCATTTGATGATTAAAGAAAGAAGAGAATGGAAAATTTTATTGTGTTCTCAAAGCACTAATTATAATTTGGCTTTAGCTATTTTATATTTAAATTACCAAGATGTCGGAACTTTGGAAATGATCTTCCAAGAAATGTCACATCCTCCTTTTCAAATCAAACTTAATCCTGCTTTAACCAAAAATTATCAATTTTATCCAGAAGAAAAGAAATTAGAAGTAAAAGAATTATTTCTTCATCCTTTCGCGAAGATGCTTCAAAAAGAGGAAGAAAAGATTTGGGGTCCTTTTCAAGAAGATGGAAAGAAAATTTCTTACTTTGGGTTAGGAGATAAATAAAAATGAGTAATTTAATGAATAATTTATTAAACCAAATCCAAAAGAAAATGAAAAATTATCCCGAAACAAAAGATTTAGTTTATGGAAAAGATTATAGAGAAGAAGATTTAATTGAACTTGATCAATATTTAACAGAAAAAGAACATCCTCATCCAAAACTGCTTTTACAAAAGGTTTTGGTTATTCAACCTCATTTTCAAATTCGTTATCGAAAAACGGAATTAGCTCTTGCTTTAGATTATCAAAATAAAATTTTGGATTATCATCTTCTTTTTAAACAAGA
>NZ_JAUZJP010000026.1:0-3211 GCF_032886435.1 Candidatus Phytoplasma stylosanthis | reverse complement strand
AATATGAACAATTTAAAAAAATTAATAAAAGAAATTATTTTTCTAATTATCGGTGTCATGATCGTTTTCGCTCCCATTTATTTTATAAAAAAACATCAGGATGAAGAATTACACCAAAGTTTTATTGCATTAGATGAAAGTTTTGCCCGAATAGAAAAAGAATCAGATGAAAGTTTTGCCCGAATAGGAAAAAAAATAGATGAAGCTAGAAAACAATCCAATGATAGATTTGCTGAAGTGTGGGAAAACTTAGCTAAATTAAATAAAATCCTTAATGAATCAGAAGATAAATCAGATGATAATCTCAATAAATCAGATGAAATAACCGATAAAACAGAGACTAAAATTGATGAACAAAAACAAGAATAAACCAACAATAACAAAATTAAGACCATGAAATATTCCAATAATAGGAGGTTGTTACATAATGTTTAAATTAATCAAAATTCCCTTTCTTTAAAGATTACTGCCTCATTTTCTTGTTGATTATTTTTCATGTTATTCCTCCTCTTGCTGCTTATTCTGGTTTTCAGCGTCAAAATAAAACCAAAATACCATTAGCTGATTCCCAAACGCTCCAACAAGAGTGGTTAGTAACTCAACCTCCAATCAAAAGGTATGATATCCCTGTTTTAACTAAACAAAGTATTCCTGACATATTAAAATATTTTCAGATCGAAACTTCTACTTATGGGTTGGATAATCCCTCTTATAACCCTTATGGTCGAGATTTCTTTTGCTTTGAATTAAAAGATCCCCCACCAGGACTATTAGGAGTTTATTTGAAACCGCGAAATAATCCTTTTTGTATCCAATATCCTCAAAGAGATAAGGAATCCACCTTGCCAGACCTTTTAAAATATGAAATGGCGATTGCAGAAGTTTTTGTCTTTTGGGATGCTAAAGAATTGCTAGTTCCGCCAAATGTCAATCTTAATTTAGTCAAGTTAGATATTTTAGTAAGTGAAAGTAAAGAAAAAGCGATAAATGATTACTTAATCAAAAACAAAATCATCAACCAACCAAAATTAATTAAATTAGGTTGTTACAACATTACTCCTGCCACAGGTTTAGTTGCCCCGTTGCCTGCTAAAAATATTTGGGGAAATGACGAAATCGAAGTTATTTATTTTGATGATGGGATACGCGTTTTACCATCAGAATCTCTAAAATACACTATCCATGATTTATTAAAATTAAGCAACGGTGCTAAAAATGCTTATCTTTTTAGCTTTGAAACCTATAAAAATACACAATATATCAAACTCCCTGACGCCCCTAACCCATATCAAGCAATTCGGGACTGGAAACGGGAAAATAACCTTTACACTTTCCCGCCTTTAGTTAAAGAATATGACTATGAAGAAAAAAAAATTGAAAATGATGGAGCTAATATAGAAATAACTTCTCCTATTTATATAAAAATTCCTATTCCATATAAAATAAAAGTGGTTTCACATATTTTTGAAACAGACGATTGTGTTTATGGTTTAGTTTGTACAAATGAATCATTTCAAAAAAATATCTTTAAACAATATTGTAATTCTTTTAGTAATTGGCTGCACCAATGTCCTGTTAAACCTGGTTATCATTATACTGGCGACGAAATCCGCGACAAATTCGGCCGTTCAGATAAAACCCTTTACGATGAAAATGGCACAAAATATGATTATGAATATTATGAAAAAAGTTGGTGGCAAAAAGATGTATTTTATATTTTAGGTAGTGGTTTGGGTAGTATAGAACATGATAGAAATTTACCACCTTTTAAAAATTTTTTAAACACCACCCGACCTCCAACAAAACCTAAAGAATTAGAATAAATCTTCATTTTAAGACCAACTCTTTTGTTGGTCTTTTTTTATTTAAAAATAACAAAATAATAAGGAGCAAACCAATAAAATGACAAACCAAATTAAAGAAATCTTAAACCAAATCAAAGAATTTTTTTTCAAAATCAAAAATAATCCTCATTCTAAAAATTACGTTTTAATTATTATCACTTGTTTTTTTATTATTAGTAATTTATTAGCGTTATTTGTCAATTTTCAATTTGGGATGAAATTAAACAGTTTTCTTTGTTTAATTTATGATGGTTTTATGATTATTTTTTTATTAGACAACGCCAAAGAAAAAAATAAATAAAATTTAATTAATTTTAAAGACCCTTTAAAAGGGTCTTTTTTTATTCAAAAACAAAAAAAATTTAATATCTGTCGCACAAATTATTCATTAGAAAGGAATTAAATAATGAAAATACCATGGATTGGGAGCAAAAAGAAAATGTTGCCCCTGTTATTAAAAAATATGCCAACAAAATATAACAATTATTATGAACCTTTTTTAGGCAGTGGAGTTTTATTCCAAAACCTGACTCCCCAAACAGCCATTTTAAACGATAATGATGATCATTTAATAGAACTTTGGAAAAATATGTTAGTAAAACCCACATTGTTTTGTGTTTATGTCAGGCAATTAGAAAACAATATATATGCCAATCAAGAGCAAAAGACCCAAAAAGAAGCATTCAAAAATTTGTTAGCCAAATTTAATAAAAGCAATTTTGGCATTTATAAAAGTGCCCTTTTTTATGTTTTATTAAAATATGCTTTTCGGGGTATTTTTAGATATCTTTCTGATGGCACAATTCATCTAGCCTTTGGTTTTAGAAAACGCTTTTCAAATCCAATCATTGATTTAGCAGAAATCCAAAAAATAAAAAATAATGTTCAAAATTTAAATTTGTTAAATGGTGATTTTGAATCGGTTATCAACCAAACTCAAAACAACGATTTTATATTTGTTGATCCACCGTATTGGCGCGAAGGCATTAAAGATAAAGATTTTTATCAAAAGCCTTTCACATTTGAAGGTCATAAAAGACTTTATCAATGTTTAGTAAGAGCCCATGATCGCAAGGTAAAATGGTTATACACCAATTACAATTCATCAAAAATAACCACCTTGTTTAAAAATTTTAACATCCAATCTTTCCAAACGACCACTGATAGGAACCTTACATCAGCTAAGGTAACCCAAGAAGTGATTATCAAAAATTATTAATAAAGAACAAAATAAATTTTTAAATAAATATTTAAACCATCAAAAAAAACTAACAATTGTTAGAGAAAAGAGAGAAAAAAATGAAAATTAATTTAGAACAAAAAACCCCAGCGTGGTTTAAACACCGCCAAAAATATATTAATGCTAC
>NZ_JAUZJP010000025.1:0-3951 GCF_032886435.1 Candidatus Phytoplasma stylosanthis | reverse complement strand
ACCTTGGTGATTAATAAAAGGGGAAACACCTGTTCCCATTTCGAATACAGCAGTTAAGTCCTTTTATTCTGAAAATAGTTTTTGGTTTCAAAAGCAAAGATAAGATTTGCCAAGGTTTACTTAGAAGCCTATATAGCTCAGTTGGCAGAGCATCTGACTGTTAATCAGAGGGTCCTAGGTTCGAGCCCTAGTATAGGCGCCATATAATAAAAAAATAATATTTTTTTATAAATTAATTTTTTATTTTCAAAAGTGGTTTTTATATTTTTTTGAAGAGAGTAAATTTAATGACTTATCATTTATTTAAAACTATTTTTGAAAATAATTTATTGAATATTGAAATTAACAAGTTAGCTAGACAAACTGATAGTTCAATATTAATTTCTTATAAAGATAGCGTAATTTTATCTATTGCAGTTACGGGAAAAACAGATACTTCTTTAAATTATCTTCCCTTAACAGTTCTTTATCAAGAAAAATTTTATTCAGTGGGAAAAATACCTGGTAATTTCAATAAAAGAGAAGGTAAATCTTCTGAACATGAAATTTTAAATTCTCGTTTAATCGACAGAAGTTTAAGACCTTTAATTAATAATAATTTTAAAAAAGAAATTCAAATAATAAATACTATTTTGAGTAGTGATCATAATTGCAATAATGAGATATTTGCTTTATTAGGAAGTTCTTTATCTTTGTTGATTTCATCTAATATTCCTTTTTTTGAACCTGTTTCCGCAGTTTGTATAGGTAGAATAAAAAACGAATTTATTATTAATCCTAGTTTAGAACAAAAAAAAGAATCTGATTTTTTATTAATTCTATCAGGTACTAAGGAAAGTTTAAATATGTTAGAAGCTACTTCAAATGAAATTTCTGAAGATGTTTTATTAGAAGCTATGATTTTTGGACATGAATCAATAAAAAAACTTTGCTTACTACAAGAAGATATTAAAAATAAAATTAATCCTTTAAAAAAGGATATACCAGAAATAAAATTAAAAACAGAATTGTTTTCAAGAATAGAAAAAAAATATTCTCATCTAATAAAAGATATTTTTATTAATAGTTGTGAACAAAAAAATTCTAAAAAGATATTACAAGAAAATATTTTAAAATTAAAAGATAAATTATTAACAGAATATGAAGAAGATTGTTTTTTAGATGATAAAAATTCTTTTGTTATAGAGAAAAAAAAAATTGATCTAATTAATTTAGAAAATATTTTTAATAATTTATTAAAACAAGAATTTAGGAAAATAGTTATTCAAGATAAAAAAAGAGTAGATGGTAGAGAATTAGATGAAATTCGAGATATTCAAACACAAATTAATTTACTACCAAGAGTTCATGGTTCATCTCTTTTTACTAGAGGAGAAACTCAAAGTTTATCGGTTGTTACTTTAGGAACTTTAAGAGAAAGTAAAATGATTGATGATTTAACAGAAAAAGAAGAAAAAAGATTTATTTTACATTATAATTTTCCTCATTTTTCTGTTGGAGAAATTGGTAGATATATTGCTCCTTCAAGAAGAGAAATTGGTCATGGTATGTTAGCGGAAAAAGCTTTATCTTGTGTTTTACCTTCAGAAGAAAAATTTCCTTATTCAATTAGGGTAGTTTCGGAGATTTTAGAATCTAACGGATCTTCTTCACAAGCTACTGTTTGTGCATCTTCTATGGCTTTAATGGATGCTGGTGTTCCTTTAAAAAGAGCTGTAGCAGGAATAGCGATGGGTTTATTTTTTAGTGAAAAAGAGTATGTTATTTTAAGTGATATTCAAGGATTAGAAGATCAATACGGGGATATGGATTTTAAAATATCAGGAACCGAAAAAGGAATAACCGCTTTACAGATGGATATCAAAATAAAAAAAATTAATTTTGATATTTTAAAAGAATCTTTACAAAAAGCTCGTTTAGGAATAACAAGAATTTTACAAAAAATGGCTTTAACTATTTCAAAAAGTAATCATAATTTATCAATCTACGCACCTAAAGTAAAAGTTATTCATGTTAAAACTAATAAAATACGTGATATTATAGGTCCTGGCGGAAAAATTATTTCTAAAATTATAGAAGATAATGATAATGTAATAATCGATATAAAAACTGATGGTAAAATATTTATAACTCATCATAATATTGAAATTGTTGAAAAAACAGCTAAATATATTATAAATTTAACTCAAGATATTACAATTGGTTTGATTTACTTAGTTACTGTTTTAAAAATTTTAAGCGATAAAAATAGTCAATCTTTTGGGGCTATAGTAGAAATATTTCCTGGAATAGAGGGCTTTATTCATGTTAGTAATTTATCTAATAAAAGAACTGAACATGTTGAAGATGTTTTAAACGTAGGTGATAAAATATTTGCTAAATGTATCGAAATTAATAATAAAGGAAAAATTTTTTTATCACTAAAAAATTTAAAAGAATAAAAAATTAGAAAAATTTTTTAATACAATATTTAGATATTTTAAAATCAATTATATTTTTATAAATTTTGTTATAATATTATTGTTAAAAAATAACAAAGTAGTGATCGAGGTTTAATTTTATTATTTTAATAAAATTAGATTTAGGAAAGTCCATGTTAGCACATGTTTTAGGAAAGCATGTAGTTTTTGTGCTTAAGAAAAAAATAACTTAAGGTATTTAATTTATTTTAAATAACGGCTTTTTTATTTTCTAAGGATACATTTTATATTTAAATATAATTTGTCTATGAAAATAAAAAAATAAAGTGCCACAGAGACGAGTTAATTAGAAATAATTAAGTGAAACGCGGTAAACCCCACAAGCTAATAATCCAAAATTATGGTAGGAGCATGTAAAAATCAATTTTTCCTAATAAAAAAATATAATTGGTTTTTATGCTATTTTTAGAAATAAAGATAGAGATAAATGGTCACGCTTATTTTATAAAAAAATAAGAACAGAACATGGCTTATTATTGTTATTTTTTATATTAGAATCTTTTTTTTGTTTATAAAGATTCTTTTTTTTTGGTATTTTTGTTTTTATGCTATAATTAATATTAAATTAATTAAATTTTATTTTTATTTATTCAAGATTATCTATTCATAAAATAAAAAAATATTTTATTTTTAAAAAAATTATTTTTAAAAATAAAATATTTTTTGAGATTATAATTATTTTTTAATATTTAAAAAAGGTTACAGAATAAAATTAATATGTCTTTTAAAAAACCAACAGAACAATTTATTATTAGATTGAATAAAATAAATGAATTAAAAGAAATAAAAATAGAACCTTTTAGTAATTATTTCATTGTCAAAAACAATATTAAAGATATTATTGAAAAATATAAAAATTGGGATTTAGAAAAATTAGTAAATAATAAAATTATTGTATCAGTAGCTGGTAGAATTATCACAAATAGATTACAGGGAAAAGCTGGTTTTTTTAATTTACAAGATTTCGATTATTCTATTCAAATATATATTAATGAAAAAATTGTTTCTGAAAAAGATTTTCAAATTTATAAAAAAGTTGATTTAGGCGATATTATAGGAATTTATGGTTACTTATTTAAAACTAAAACTCATGAATTAACAATTAAAACTTTAAAGTTTATTCATTTAAGTAAAAGTTTAATGCCTTTACCCGATAAATACAAAGGTTTAAAAGATAAAGAATATATGAGAAAAAAAAGATATATAGATCTCATTATAAATCATAAAACCAGAAAAAGATTTTTAAAAAGAAGTCTTATTATAAAATTGATTAGAAAATTTTTTGATGATAATGGTTTTTTAGAAGTAGAAACACCTATTTTGAATGCTTCTTTTGGCGGTGCTGCTGCAACATTTTCCTGTATAAAGCAGTCAACTGCACTTGGTTGTTTTCCTCGTCTTAAAATAGTTCATACTTCTCGGAAATTTATGGGCCAGATCTATATCCCTGTCATAAACTGGTTTCTATTGG
>NZ_JAUZJP010000024.1:0-4136 GCF_032886435.1 Candidatus Phytoplasma stylosanthis | reverse complement strand
TATTCAACCAAAAAAAACTAAAGCAGTTCTGGTTTCAAAAAAAACTTCCTCCCTAAAAAACAAATTAAAAACAAAGACTTTGGTTCAAAAAAAATCAAAAAAAGTTTCTTTATCTCCAAAACAAACTCTTCTTCATCAACTAGAAACTCTTTTGAAACAATTAAAAGAACATTTAAAAGAATAAAAAAGGAGATAAAGAGTGATGTGGTGGTTTTTAGTTCCTTTTTTTAATTTTTTTTCTTTTTTCTATGAATGGCTCAAAGGGTTTAGTGTTCGAGAGATTTTAAATCGGCGTTTGGATTGGATGATGACCAATTTTTCTATTTATTTTTTCTTAACAGGGAAGTTTAATTGGTTTTTTTGGTTTGTCAAAAAAATCTTTCAAAAAGGAATTCAACTCCTTCTTTGGCCGATTTGTTATTTGATACCTCGTAAACGATTAGCTTATTATGAACGTGCTCAAAGGAAAATTAACGCTCATCAGTGGAAATTAGAAAAAAAACAAACTCTTTTCAAACAAAAAGAAGAACTATTAAACAAGAAAATAGAAAAATTAAAAGAAATGATACAAAAAAAAGATGCTAAGCGAAAAAATTACCAAGGAGAAGAAGGATAATGAGTAATTTTACATTGGGTTTTATTTTAGGAAGTGCTTTTAATTTAATTGTGATCATGTTTGCTCGTAAATATTTATTTCCTCCTTTTTATGAAGAAAAAGAAAAACTAAAAGAAAAAAAAGATGTTCCAATAGAAACTAAAAAAGTCAAAGATTTATCTTTGCGGATTCAAAATTTAAATGTTCATCAAGAACCTCATCCTTCTCAAAAAGAAGAGGAAAAAAAGAATGATTCTTTTTCTTTAGAAGAAAAAGAACTAACAAATGAAAATGAAATTTGAAAGGAAAAGAAAAAATGAAAAAAATAATAATTGATAAAAATGGAAAAAGAAGTTATAGTGGTAGTAAAAAAAAGAAATGGACTTTTTTTGTCATTTTATTAACAATCATAGGAGGGTTAAGTTTACTTTATTATTATTTGGATCCTCATCGTCAATTTACCATTATTGTTCCTTGTCATCTCGAAGCAAAAAAAGAAGATGAGAAATTATCCAATAATAAAACTATTTCTGAACAAGAAACATCATTCACCTTAAGAGATAAAATTAACAATCATCAAGAAGTCTTAAAAACTTTAACTGATCCTAAAGGAAAAGAAAATTTACAAAAAATAATTACTTTTTTAGAAAAAAAAGAAAGATCATATCAACAAAAAAAGAATATCCAAACTTATTTGTTCCACTTAAAAGAAGCCTTAAAAGAAAAAGACTCAAAAATAAATGACAAGCTCCCTTTAGCAGAAAAACATTTTTTAACGGAAGAAAAATTAAAACAAGAAAAAGAAGTGCTTTATTTAGAAGAAAAAGAGAAGGCGTGGCAAGAAAAAGAGGAATTAGAACAGATTTTAAAAGGGATTGTTGAAAAATTAAAAAATAGTTCCTTAACAACTCAAGAAAGAACTAATTTAATGAAAGATAAAGAAAACTTGGAAACTAAAAGAGATAAGCTTGGCCAAGAAATAGAAAAAATAAGTAATCAAATTCAAATCAGAAACAGAATTGAAACTTTAACCAAAGAAAGTGAACAAACAACAGATGAAACGATCCAAGCTTGTTACCAAGCTGAAAAAGAAAGATTAACTGCTCAATTAGAAATGTGGCAATAATGTTTTGTTATGACTGCCAAAATAAAATGGGTTTGTCTTTTCAGTTGGGGTTGTTATCTCTTGTTCTTTCTTCTTCTTTGGGGAGAAAGAAAAAAAAGAGAACAATTAATTTTATTAGAGGTTGATGGTCAATCAATCAACCTCCCATCAGAAAAGGTCCAAATTCAAAGAGAACCAAAACAATATTTATCTGCTTCTTTTCAACCTTCTTCTTCTGCGATTGATAGATTTTATTATCAATCTCTTCTTCCTCAAAAACAAGGTCAAATAGAAGAACTCGCCGTTTATGATGTTTATTTAGGAGAACATACAGGGATGAAAGAAGCAATGGGATGGTTAAATTATCATTTTCCTCTTTATCATTTTGAACATCAATTTTCTTACGCATTATATAACGCTTCTGACCAACAAAAAGAAGTGAACTTTCAATTTCGAATTAAAGAACCACCACCTGCTCATTTTCTCTTAGCCTTTTTTGAAGGTGGAAAAAGGGAAGGAAAAGATGATACTTATACTTTAGAAGATTTAAAACAAATGGGAAATGGTGCGACAACTTTATATTTCTTTTGGAGTCTCAATAAACCTCCTTCACCAACCTCTTTTCCTTTTTTACCAGAAAATTATCACTTAGAAATTATTTATGAGCAAGGAACGAATTTCGGAGGTCCGAGTTATCTTTTCATTGATAAAATTATTATCAAAGACATCATTAAAGATAAAGTCGTAGGCGTTTATCCCATTAATCAAAAGATAGAAGAACCTTTTGTCATCTTTAATTATGATTTTGAGTTAAAATTCCCTTTTTATAATTATCAATCGGAAGGTTATTTATGGTCGACAAATCATATTCGTTCTTTAAAAAAGATTGATTTATATGAAAAAAGAACAGGTCAACATCGGACTTTATATTATGATGTGGATTAAACAAGAAAGGAAGAATGGAAATGATCTTGTTAATCTTTTAAAAAGATTGATTTATATGAAAAAAGAACAGGTCAACATCGGACTTTATATTATGATGTGGATTAAACAAGAAAGGAAGAATGAAAATGACCTTGTTAGCGAAAATATATTTTTTTTTGATTGGTTTTCTTGGGTTATTAACTTTAGGAATCATTGGTTGTGGAATCATTTTACAAAAAAATGTTCATCAACAAACTAATTTAGAAAAACAACAAACATTGGATCCTTCGACTCAACAAGAATTAGAACAAGTGAAAAAACATTTACAAGTCTTAGAGGCTAAAAACCAACAACAAATTGAAATCAGAAATCAAAGAAAAGCACAAGATGAAAGTTTAGCCAAACAAATTGATACTAATTTAGTGTTAATCAAAGGATGGGAAGAACAAATTAAAAATCTCAACCAAGAAATAAGAGAACTAGACAATGATTTACAAAAAGAAACACGATATCATCATCAACTAAAAGCTTTAACAACAGAAATAGAAACTTTAGAAAAACAAACAACACAAACTCATCTCAAAGAAGAAGAAAAAACACAATTAAACAATGTCATAACAGAAAAAAAAGAAGCTTTAGCAACACTAAAAGAAAATCCCCCCCTTCCTTTGTCTCCTCAAGAAAAAGAAAAGTTAGAACAAAAAAAAGAAGCAAAAAAAGAAATTATCAACCAATTGAAAGCTAAAAAGGAAGAAATAGAAAAGAAAACTACTCTTTTAGTGGAAGAAAGAAAACAAATTCCCTTGCTTCCTTTAGAAAAAGAAGACAATGAATCTCTTTCTTTCCAGCTTCCTACTGGAAATAAACTCCAAGCATTAAGTGAAGAAATGAAAGATTTAGAAGAAGCAATCGCTTATAATGAAGTTAATCAAAGAACTATTCAAAAATTATTACAAGACCAAAAAGACGAAGAAGAAAGAAATAAATTAACCAATTATCGTCTTTTCTTAGAAAGTCAGTTTTTTATTTTTGAAAAAAGAATTAAAACTTTACAAGAAATGGTAGAAGCACTCCAAAAGAATCAATCTTTACCAGCTAAGAAAAAGAAAAAAGATTTCTCTAGTGTTTATGGGATGGCAGAAGAAAAAGAACAATTCACAGACTTAATCCATTACTTTACAGCACCTAAACACGTTTTAGGTTATCAAAATGTAAAACCAACAGGGGTTTTATTATATGGTCCCCCTGGCACAGGAAAAAGTCATTTAATTCAAGCTTTATGTGGAGAAACAGGAGTTCATTATATTGAATTTGAACCTTCTCGGTTAGATAAAACTTATGTGGGAGAAGGAAATGAAGAGTTAGAAAAGATTTGGCAAGAAGCAGAAGCACATGATAAAACAATTATCTTTATTGATGAAATCAGTGGTTTAGCGAATCGAGAAGACAAAAATACCAATCAAACTGCTCAAAATATTATTAATAATCTTTTAACTAAACTAGATGGGTTTA
>NZ_JAUZJP010000023.1:0-4200 GCF_032886435.1 Candidatus Phytoplasma stylosanthis | reverse complement strand
CTCATGAAGAAAAGCAAGAACAGAGGCCACACCTATGGACACATCCGTCCTTGCTTCCCACTTGAATCTCATCCTACTTTTCTCCGAACCTATAAATAGTTAAATACTAATAATAATAATTTCGAGGCCGCCTTCTTCTTCTTCTTCTTCTTCATTACAAGCTCTAACTCAATAAATTAGGGTTAAAATGAAATTACCTAAGAAAGTGTGGTAAAGGTTGTTATTCTCCATGTGATCATAGACTAGATATCTTTTTGCTCCTTCTACACAACAGCCTCTAAGAATGACCAAATTTTAAAAGACAAAAAAAATCTTAAACTCAGAGATAAAATTATTAAAAATTATGAAGAATTTGTTTGGAAAATGGTACATAGTTTTCAATATTATCCTAAAGTAATCGAAAAACAAGATTTATTTCAAGAAGGGATATTAGGATTGCCAAAAGTTCTTCATAAATATGAAGATATTAGGTATTCATTTCTTAATTATGCAATTGATATCATAAAATCTAATCTAAGAGAATTAATTAGAAAATGTCATATTCCTTAGATCCCCAAAAGAAAAGTGAAAGAAGAAAGACAGACCAAAAACGAAGAATTCAGAGAAGAAAACACCCCTTTAACATTTTCTAAAGATCTAAACCCTCATCAATAATGGTTAAAAGAAGTAAAACATGAATTTTTTATTAAGAAATTAAAAAAAAATTTAAGTGACACTGAATTTAAAATTATTTGTTTAGTTTTTGGAATAACATCAGGAAATATTAACCATGATTATCAACCGTCCTATTCAAATTCTGATATTTCAAAAATGTTAATTTTAACAAAAACGCAAGTCGAAAAAATAAAAAATAAAGCTTTAACAAAATTAAAGAAAATATTTAAAAAACAAGAATAAGAAATGATCTCTTTGAGAACAGTTTTTTGTTTTCAATAGTTGTTGGTAAGCCTACCAAATACTTCTTTCTTTCCTTTTTAAAAAAAAGTTATTTAATTTAAATAAAAAAACAAGGAGAAAAAAATGAAAAGAAATGGTTTTCAAAAATTAAGATTAAGAATCATTTGAGATTAGTGGTTTCGAAAACGCACAAGAAATCAAAGAAGCGGGTATTTCTTTAGAAGAATTAAAAGAAGCTGGCTATAGTGATTTTCAATTATTAAATTTTGGCTATCATCGAAAACAATTAAATAAATTAAACAAAACAAGGAGGCATTAATTATGTTGAAAAAAAAAAAAAAAACAAATTAAAAAAAATATTGAAAGAGATTATATTACCAAAAAAGAACTAATCAAAAAAATTGCGAGTCTTGTTAAAACATCTATTACCAATACAGAAACTTTTTATAACGATTTTGAAAAAACAGTCATCAAAGCTATTACAACCGAACAACCCAAATTTATCATTTCTCCTAAAATTGGTACTTTTCATTTAAAAACAAGAAACGCCCGTAATGGCATCAACCTTGCTACAGGAAAAAAAATCAAAATTCCTACTTCCACACGTATTATTTTTTAAAGTAGCAGGTAATTTAAAAAAAGAAGTCAAATCCTTAGTCCTCGAAGAATAATTGAAACAAGAAAAAAAGAAATGATCAGTTTTTTAACCATTTTTACTTTTTTTAGGGAGATATTTTAAAGATTTTGCAAAACCTGAAATTATAGAACGCAGATATGAAATGATGACCACCGTCTTTCTATCTGTTTTTGTTTACTCAGGGTTTAAACCTTTTTTAATTTGTTGGATAATATTATTATTTTTTTCAAAAATGTTATTATTTGTTTGTTTTTTAAATCTAAAAAACAGGTTTTATTAGAACAAAAAAAAATGAAAAAAGAAATGCAACACCAAGAATTAGTATTAAAAAGTGAACAAAATTATCAAGAATTAAAACAAATTAAGACCGAATTAGAAAAAATGAACAAAAAAGAAAAAAGAGAAGAGAAAAAGGGAGAAACATCAGATGGAATTTAAAAGTTGTTTGTCTCTTTTTATTATTTTTTTATGCATGCAAAATTTATGGAATTGCTTATGTGAAATATTAAAAATTGAATTCAACAAAATAATAAAAAGAATCCAAAAATTAGAAAAAAATAATAGTAAAAAAAATTTTTAATAAAAAAATAAATAAAAAAACAAGTAGGTTAAAAAAACATGAATAAAAAGATAAGATAAATTTTAACTTATTTAACTGAAGAAATTGATTCATGTATGAAAAAACTGGTTCAAACAGAGAAATCAATTGAAAAAAATAACAAAAAAATCAAATCAATAAGGAGGTTTTGAAATGAAAATTAGAAAAATAGCCAAAAAACAAAAAAATAAAAAAATCCCATTCATCCTTTACATCCTTTAAAAATAAACCAACACAAGGGAATGAGGAACTATCGCAAATAACTACCACTCTCGTAAAAACTGAAAAAAGTAATTGGTTCAACAAAAGCAGAAATGGTTTAATTATTTTATTCATCCTTTTATACATCTTTACTCAGTTCTGTGAGCAAAAAATTCCTTTGGTGAACTATGAAACCCAAAAATTTTAAAGAATTAATCACCTACAAAGTCGAAAAATTAACCAAACCAGAAGTTAAAAACCAAACTTAACAACTGACATAAAAAAAGATGATCAAAAAAGGCAAGTAATTAATTTAAAGTCCCTTTGAAAAAGGACTTTTTTTAAAAAAATTTTAAGAAAGGAACTGATTAATAATGAGTGATGCGATGACCGAAATTTATCGTGGTACCTATTTTAAAGACCGTAGTAATCTTAAAACAACCATTTATCCCAAGAAAAAAACTAGAAAAAATAAAAAGAAAAAATAAAACAAAGGAGTAATAAAAAAAATATGCATTTTCAAACCAAAAATAAAATTTTGACTATTTTTACCATTATCATTTGTGCTTTTTTGACCATTGGGGGGATTTGGGCTCTTCGTAATTATTTTTCCCAACAAAAGAAAGAAAAAATTAAATTAATGAATGAAAATGATGCACTAATTTTTGAAGTAAAAAGAATAGATGGTAATAATGAAGATAAAATCTTAATCCCGATCCCAATGCCAAATTTAAATCCGAGTAAATATATTCATACTATTACCATTAATCATCAAGCAACTTTAACCAAAAATGGTTTTGACATCAATGTTCCTTTATTTCTTAAAATAACCACTAACTATGATACTGAAAATACTTTTTCTAATCCTGATCAATACTTCAATTTAGAGATTAAAAATAATGGGGTCATCTATGATGATACCAAACGTTTACCAATGGTTTTAAATAGTGAAGACGGACATCTTTGACATTCAAATCAAATTAGAACAAAAACAATTTATTAACCAAACAAATCCTTGTTTAAATTTAATCATTGACTATGAATTAGTAGATCAAGATGGCAATGCTTGGAGTGGTGGCAGTCAAACAATTGAAAATAAAATTATTCAAACTGCTTAATCTTAAAAGAAACCAGACTAAGTTAATCATAACTTAGTCTTTTTTTGGTTTCAGAAAGGAGGCTCAGATGAGTAAACCAAAAACAACTTCTATATCGAAATTAATAACCATTTTTCTTTTCTTTTTCACTGTTTTTTTAGGAATTTATGTTTGGATTCATCAACAAGCTTTAATGGAAATCGAACAACAAATCGCTCAATCTGAATATGAAATCCAAAACTTAAAAACAAACGGGGTTAAAACAACTGAAATCCCAACCCCATCTTTATCAAATAACCAATCTCTTCCCAACCTCTCTCATCCTCAGCCTCCCGAAACCTTTTTTCAACCTGCTGACTCTCAAAAATTTATCGGTTTTGACAAATTAATTGGTTTTAAAGAAGAATTAAAAGTGGCTCAAGGATTTATCGATTATTTAAAAAAACCTGAAAATTACCAAGGCATTGGCGAAGTAGAATCACCGTTTGGGATTTTAATGTATGGTTGTCCAGGAACAGGAAAAACCACTTTCGCGCGGGCGATCGCCAAAGAAACCAATTTACCTTTCTTTGAAATAAATAGTTCGTTCTTTTCCCAAAAATATAAAGGAGTTGCTCCCCAAATGGTCAAAGATTTATTTACAATAGCCCGATTAGTAGCAGAAGAGTGTAATGGAGCGATCATCTTTTTAGATGAATGTGAAACTATTTTTACTGATTTAAAGCTGTTAGAAGCAGGGACAGAAATCGCGAATGTTGTGAACCAATTTA
>NZ_JAUZJP010000022.1:0-4404 GCF_032886435.1 Candidatus Phytoplasma stylosanthis | reverse complement strand
ACCTTGGTGATTAATAAAAGGGGAAACACCTGTTCCCATTTCGAATACAGCAGTTAAGTCCTTTTATTCTGAAAATAGTTTTTGGTTTCAAAAGCAAAGATAAGATTTGCCAAGGTTTACTTAGAAGAGGATTAGCTCAGTTGGGAGAGCGTCTGCCTTACAAGCAGAAAGTCGTGGGTTCAAGTCCCTCATCCTCTACCATGTTTTATAAGCCAAAATAGCTCAATAGGTAGAGCAACTGACTTGTAATCAGTAGGTTACGGGTTCGATTCCTGTTTTTGGCACCAAAAAAATATACATATATATAAAAAAAATAGTCGTCCCGTTAGCTCAGTTGGTAGAGCACTTGACTTTTAATCAAGGTGTCAAAGGTTCGAGTCCTTTACGGGACACCATTTTAAAAAATTCAAAATTAAATATTTTATTTTTGTTTTTTGCCTGGATGGTGGAATTGGTAGACACGTGGGACTTAAAATCCCATGGTTTTTAGCCGTGCCGGTTCAAGTCCGGCTCTAGGTACCATAAATAAAAAAAGGGGTTTTAGCTCAGTTGGTAGAGCACCTGTCTTGCACACAGGATGTCAGCGGTTCGAATCCGCTAAACTCCACCAATTTTTTATTTAAATAAAATTAAAATGTTATAATATTAAAGTTAATAAAATAAAAATTTTAAAATGAGGCGGTATAGCTCAGTTGGCTAGAGCGTTCGGTTCATACCCGTGAGGTCGAGGGTTCAAATCCCCCTACCGCTACCAAGTTGGACCTGTAGCTCAGTTGGCCCAGAGCTACCGGCTCATAACCGGTTGGTCGTAGGTTCGAATCCTACCAGGTCCACCATTAATTAGTTTTTTTTATATAAATTTGGAGAAATACCCAAGCGGTTGAAGGGGCCAGTCTTGAAAACTGGAAGATCCGAAAGGATGCGGGGGTTCGAATCCCTCTTTCTCCGCCAAAAAATTTTTTTATCTTTATCGCGGGATAGAGCAGTTTGGTAGCTCGTCGGGCTCATAATCCGAAGGTCGTAGGTTCAAATCCTTCTCCCGCAACCAAAAAAGGTCTGGTGGTGTAGCGGTTAACATGCTTGCCTGTCACGCAGGAGATCGCGGGTTCGATTCCCGTCCAGACCGCCATTTTTTTATATATTTTAAAATAGGGCTCTGTAGCTCAGTCGGTAGAGCAGTGGCCTGAAGAGCCTCGTGTCGGCAGTTCGATTCTGCCCGGAGCCACCATTGATTTAATTTTTTTTTAAAAAAATTAATTATATTTTTTATATTAATTCAAATTTATTTTTGTTTAATTTTTATAGAAAAAAATGTTAGAAAGAAATAAGTAATTGAAAAAATACAAATTTTTTTTAAAAAAAATTAATTTTTATTATTTTTTTGTTTTTTTTATTTTCTTTTTTTTAATTTTTGAATTTTCTATTATTAAAGCTGTTGAAACAAAAAAAGAAGATTTTATTGAATTAAAAGAAAATAAAGAATTAGAAAATACAAAATTAAAATTTTCAAAAGATGTTATAGTTTTAGATAAAAAAAAAAATAGTGAAAGTGAACAAAAAATTTTTTTTGATTCTAGAAATCAAAAAATAGAAACATCAAAATCTGAAAAAAATTTATGCGATTATTCTTCGATTTTATCAAAAAAAGAAGCAGAAAAATTATTAGAAAATAAATATAAAAAAGATCTAAAACAAAAACATTTGATTATTGCTTGGAAACATTACTTAGGATCTATATTTTCCAAAAAAGTAATATTATTTTACAACATTAAAGATGTTAAAACTATTTCATGTGAATCTTTTAAAGAATGGTTAAATTTTAAACAACTTGTTTTTTCTTTATTAGAATATCATATTCCTAAATTAGATTTTTTATTTGATTTATTTAATATTTCAGGTTTAAAAGAGTCATTTATTGATGATAAATATGATAAAACAGGATTAGAAATGGTTTCTTTTTATTCTTTGTTAAACAAAAACCCTTCTTTAGGATATTTTTATTTTAATGATTCAGAAAGAAAAAATATTAATTCAATTAATATTTCTTTTTGTAATTGTCAAATTTCAGGTTATTCTATTATTGATTTATTTTTTGAAATAATTAATTTTCACGGAGAAGATTTAATTATTTTTAAAGAACATTTATTTAATTATTTAAAACATTTAAGTGAAATTGCTAATAATAAAAATATAAATTCAAAAGAAGTCGATATTTTAATTGAAGAGTTTATAGAAAGAATTATTGATGTTACTGATATCGAACTTTTAGATAAAAAATTTCTTTTTCATTTAATTAAAACTATAAGTGTTAAATTTGTTCCTAAAGCTTTTTCTCTTCACATTTCTGTAGATCAAACAAATATCAAACCTTTAAAAGAAATGAATTTAGAAACTTCTTCACTTCCAGAACATCAAACTATAGGGT
Source organism: Candidatus Phytoplasma stylosanthis (assembly GCF_032886435.1). NCBI lineage: Bacteria > Bacillati > Mycoplasmatota > Mollicutes > Acholeplasmatales > Acholeplasmataceae > Candidatus Phytoplasma > Candidatus Phytoplasma stylosanthis. Next base: position 1,979 of record NZ_JAUZJP010000022.1, on the reverse strand, counting down.
TTTTGTTAAAATTAGAAAAAAATGATAACAAAATATATTTTTGTTTTTATGAAATTTTTCAAGATGAAACCAATAATGAAGAACATTTAAAGTTAATAAATAGTATTATTGTTTTAGATTTAAATAAAAAAGAACATTTACTATTTAATCATTTAAATATTAGTTTAATTCAAAAGAAAAATATTTTTTTAAAAAAAACTAAATTATACGGAGCTAAAAAAATTTAAAAAATAATTTATATTTTTTAAATTTTATTTTTATTTTAAAATTTTAAATTTTATTAATTAAATTAATAATTAAAAATCTTTTTTTATTTTTTTAAGATAAAAAAAGATATAAAATTTTAAAAAATAAAAAAGTTTTTTAATTAAAAAGGAAAAAATATAATATGGTTTTATTAAATAATATTTCTTCAGAAAGAATTACTGAAAATAGTTTTCTTGTTATGATTGAAATTTCTAAAGGTAGTAGAAAAAAATATGAACTTGATAAAGAAACATGTTTACTGAAATTAGATCGTATTTTAAGAACTTCTTTTGTTTATCCTTCTAATTATGGATTTATTCCTTTAACTTACTGTGAAGATAAAGATCCTTTAGATGTTTTTGTTTTATCTCAGGAAATTTTAGATCCAATGGTTTTAGTCCAATGCAGACCAATAGGAGTTATTGAAATAATTGATAATGGCGAGATAGATAACAAAATAATCGCTGTTCCGAATTTTGATTCTTCAATGCAAAATTATCAAGATATTAAAGATGTACCCTTTTTTTTATTAGAGGAAATAAAACATTTTTTAATTCATTATAAAGATTTAGAAAATAAAAAAGTTTTAATAAAAAAAATAGAAGACAAAAATAAATCTTTAATCATAATCAAGGAATCTTTATCTAAATATAAAAAATTAAAAAAATAATATTATATTTTTTTAATATATAATAAGGTTTATTTTGTAAATATTTAAAATAAAAAAGTGATTTGAATAATGATAAAAACTATTCTTACTAATAAAAAAGCTTTTTATAATTATTTTTTAGAAAAGAAATATATTGCAGGTATTCAATTATTAGGAAATGAAGTAAAATCAATTAGATTAAAAAAAGTTAATTTTGATAATTCTTATATTAATATTGAAAATAATGAAGCATTTGTTTTTAATATGTTTATTTTTAAATATGATTTTAGTAATAAGTTTGATTATGAAGAAAAAAGAAAAAAAAAACTTTTATTAAAAAAAAAAGAAATTTTACAAATTAAAAACAAAATTCAAATAAAAGATTTTAGTGCTATTCCTGTTAAAATTATTTCTGATAGAAATTTATTAAAATTAGAAATTTATTTAGCAAAAGGAAAAAAAAAATATGACAAAAGAAATTTATTAAAAGAAAAAGATGATCAATTAAGAATAAAAAAAAGCTTAGAATGTATTTATTGATTTTTATTTTTTTTTAAAAAAAAAAGAAGATTAAATTATTATAATCTTCTAAATAAAATTAATTTGTAAAATACTTAATTTAAGGTAAATATCAAAAAAATATTTTAATTAATTATATTCTTTGGTATTATTTTTTCAATAAAATTATACCATTTTTGTGATATTAGTAAAATATTATATTTAATACTATTTTTATTCTTTATTAATTGTGAAAAATTTGGATTATGCGAATATATTGAATATAAAGAAGCTCCTACAATAGCTCCAAAAATTATACCCAATACAAAAATTATTATATTCGATAATAAATTAAAAATCATTTATTCTGATTCCTTATTCTTTTTATATTCTTTTTATATTCTTTTTATATTCTTTTTATATTCTTTTTATATTCTTTTTATAAAAGATTTTAAATTTTCATATTTAATTATATTTTAAATAATTAAAATTTAAAAAAAAATACCTTACTACTAATATAATTACATATTTTCTTTTATTATTAAAAAAAAATTATTAATATATAAAAAAACACAATCATATTTAT
>NZ_JAUZJP010000021.1:3193-4893 GCF_032886435.1 Candidatus Phytoplasma stylosanthis | reverse complement strand
ATTTTATTAAATTTATATTAATTTATTTCTTTGAAAACTGAAGATGATATAATATTTTTTTATTTTTAAAAGACAAGTTTTTTTATTAAGATTAAAAATCTTAAAACAAAGAGTTTGATCCTGGCTCAGGATGAACGCTGGCGGCGTGCCTAATACATGCAAGTCGAACGAAAACCCCTCAAAAGGTTTTAGTGGCGAACGGGTGAGTAACACGTAAGTAACCTGCCTTTAAGACGAGAATAACAAATGGAAACATTTGCTAAGACTGGATAGGAAACAAAAAGGCATCTTTTTGTTTTTAAAAGACCTTTTAACAAAGGTATGCTTAAAGAGGGGCTTGCGCCACATTAGTTAGTTGGTAGGGTAAAGGCCTACCAAGACTATGATGTGTAGCTGGACTGAGAGGTTGAACAGCCACATTGGGACTGAGACACGGCCCAAACTCCTACGGGAGGCAGCAGTAGGGAATTTTCGGCAATGGAGGAAACTCTGACCGAGCAACGCCGCGTGAACGATGAAGTACTTAGGTATGTAAAGTTCTTTTATTGAAGAAGAAAAAATAGTGGAAAAACTATATTGACGCTATTCAATGAATAAGCCCCGGCTAACTATGTGCCAGCAGCCGCGGTAAGACATAGGGGGCGAGCGTTATCCGGAATTATTGGGCGTAAAGGGTGCGTAGGCGGTTAGTTAAGTCTATAATTTAATTTCAGTGCTTAACGCTGTTTTGTTATAGAAACTGGCTAGCTAGAGTGAGATAGAGGCAAGTGGAATTCCATGTGTAGCGGTAAAATGTGTAAATATATGGAGGAACACCAGAAGCGTAGGCGGCTTGCTGGGTCTTTACTGACGCTGAGGCACGAAAGCGTGGGTAGCAAACAGGATTAGATACCCTGGTAGTCCACGCCGTAAACGATGAGTACTAAGTGTCGGGATAAAACTCGGTACTGAAGTTAACACATTAAGTACTCCGCCTGAGTAGTACGTACGCAAGTATGAAACTTAAAGGAATTGACGGGACTCCGCACAAGCGGTGGATCATGTTGTTTAATTCGAAGATACACGAAAAACCTTACCAGGTCTTGACATACTCTGCAAAGCTATAGAAATATAGTGGAGGTTATCAGGGATACAGGTGGTGCATGGTTGTCGTCAGCTCGTGTCGTGAGATGTTAGGTTAAGTCCTAAAACGAGCGCAACCCTTGTCGTTAGTTACCAGCACGTTATGGTGGGGACTTTAGCGAGACTGCCAATTAAAAATTGGAGGAAGGTGAGGATTACGTCAAATCATCATGCCCCTTATGATCTGGGCTACAAACGTGATACAATGGCTGTTACAAAGAGTCGCTGAAACGTGAGTTTTTGGCTAATCTCAAAAAAGCAGTCTCAGTTCGGATTGAAGTCTGCAACTCGACTTCATGAAGTTGGAATCGCTAGTAATCGCGAATCAGCATGTCGCGGTGAATACGTTCTCGGGGTTTGTACACACCGCCCGTCAAACCACGAAAGTTGACAATACCCGAAAGCAGTGACTTAACTTCGCAAGAAGAGGGAACTGTCTAAGGTAGGGTTGATGATTGGGGTTAAGTCGTAACAAGGTATCCCTACCGGAAGGTGGGGATGGATCACCTCCTTTCTAAGGAAAAAAATCATCTTCAGTTTTGAAAGACTTAGATTATATAAGTTTTTCTTTTAGGTAA
>NZ_JAUZJP010000021.1:0-3093 GCF_032886435.1 Candidatus Phytoplasma stylosanthis | reverse complement strand
AATTTTTACCTTTTAAAGTTCTTTGAAAAGTAGATAAATATAGCTTTTAGAATTATAATGGAATTAAAGGAATTAAGAGCGTACAGTGGATGCCTTGGCACTAAGAGCCGATGAAGGACGTAATTAACAACGATATGCCATGGGGAGTTGTCAATAAATGTAGATCCATGGATTTCCGAATGGGGCAACCTACTACAATAAACTTGTAGTTTTTTGATTTTTTTAATCAAAAAGGGAACGCAGTGAACTGAAATATCTAAGTAACTGTAGGAAAAGAAAGTAAAAACGATTCCGTAAGTAGTGACGAACGAAAGTGGAACAGCCTAGATATCAAATACTAGTTACAAAATAGGAAATAACTTGAAGTTTTTGGAAAGAAACACCAAAGAAGGTGATAGTCCTGTAAGGGAAAATTTCCTATCTAGGATATCAAAAAGTACGGCGAGACACGAGAAATCTTGTTGGAAGATAGGAGGACCATCTCCTAAGGCTAAATACTTCTTAGTGACCGATAGTGAACTAGTACCGTGAGGGAAAGGTGAAAAGAACCCCGGGAGGGGAGTGAAATAGATCCTGAAACTGTATGCTTACAATTAGTCAGAGCTCGTTAAGGAGTGATGGCTTGCCTTTTGCAGAATGAACCGGCGAGTTATGATATAGAGCAAGGTTAAGTTTGAAGGAACGTAGCCGTAGCGAAAGCGAGTTTTAAAAGAGCGTTTAGTTGTATGTCATAGACCCGAAACTGAAGTGAGCTAGCCATGAGCAGGTTGAAGTATGGTTGAAACCATATGGAGGACCGAACCAGGACACGTTGAAAAGTGTTTGGATGACTTGTGGCTAGGGGTGAAATTCCAATCGAACTCAGAGATAGCTGGTTCTCCCCGAAATAGCTTTAGGGCTAGCGTTGATTAATAAAAATATTTTCATGAAGGTAGAGCACTAAATGAGTGAGGGCTCCACCTCGGGGTACTGATCTCAATTAAACTCCGAATGTTATGAAAAAAAATCAGCAGTCAGACTGTGGGTGATAAGGTCCATGGTCAAAAGGGAAAGAGCCCAGACCGTCAGCTAAGGTCCCTAAATTAATGTTAAGTGGAAAAGGAAGTGAAGACGTTAAAACAGCTAGGAAGTTGGCTTAGAAGCAGCCATCTTTTAAAGAGTGCGTAATAGCTCACTAGTCTAATGACTTCGCGCCGAAAATGTATCGGGGCTAAAACATTATACCGAAGCTACGGATACTAACTTATGTTAGATATGGTAGGGGAAGCGTTCTGATGTCGTTGAAGCCATAGCGTGAGCAGTGGTGGAGAAATCAGAAGTGAGAATGCCGGTGTAAGTAACGAAAAGATAGGCGAGAATCCTATCCGTCGAAAACCCAAGGTTTCCAGGGGCAGGTTCGTCCGCCCTGGGTTAGTCAGGTCCTAAGGTGAGGTAGAAATACGTAGTCGATGGAAAGCAGGCTAAAATTCCTGCACTAAAAAAACAACTGATGGAGCGACAAAGAAGGCTAAACACGCCCTTTATTGGATTAGGGTAGAAGGATCAAGTTTGAAAAGATAGGCAAATCCGTCTTTTTATTCCAAAAAATGAGATTCGAAAGTAAAGTGATTGATGTCATACTTTCAAGAAAAACTTCTATGGTTAATTGTTTTTTTACCTGTACCGTAAACCGACACAGGTGGGAAGGTAGAGAATACTAAGACGCGCGAGAAAACTCTTGTTAAGGAACTCGGCAAAATTGCTCCGTAACTTCGGGATAAGGAGAGCTTTTATGTCAAAAGTAAAAGCCACAGAAAAGAAGCCCAAGCGACTGTTTATCAAAAACATAGGTCTCTGCTAAACCGTGAGGTGATGTATAGAGGCTGATGCCTGTCCGGTGCTGGAAGATCAAGAGGAGATGTTAGGGTTAAACCAAAGCATTGAATTGAAGTCCCAGTGAACGACGGCCGTAACTATAACGGTCCTAAGGTAGCGAAATTCCTTGTCGGGTAAATTCCGACCCGCACGAAAGGCATAACGATTTGGGCGCTGTCTCAACAAGAGTCTCGGTGAAATCAAATTATCGGTGAAAATGCCGATTACCCGCGACAGGACGAAAAGACCCCATGGAGCTTTACTGTAGCTTAATATTGAATTTGAGAAGTTCATGTACAGAATAGGTGGGAGACAGAGAACTTTAGACGCTAGTTTAAAGGGAGTCGCCTTTGGGATACCACTCTTGAGTTTTTTAGACTCTAACTTGCGCAAGTGAATTGCGAAGGACAGTGTTTGGTGGGCAGTTTGACTGGGGCGGTCGCCTCCTAAAGAGTAACGGAGGCGTTCATAAGGTTCCCTCGAAATGGTCGGAAATCATTTATAGAGTGTAAAGGCATAAGGGAGCTTGACTGCGAGACCTACAAGTCGAGCAGAGACGAAAGTCGGACTTAGTGATCTTACGATACCGCATGGAAGGGTCGTAACTCAACGGATAAAAGCTACCCTGGGGATAACAGGCTTATCGCTTCCGAGCGTTCACAGCGACGAAGCGGTTTGGCACCTCGATGTCGGCTCATCGCATCCTGGAGCTGGAGAAGGTTCCAAGGGTTGGGCTGTTCGCCCATTAAAGCGGAACGCGAGCTGGGTTCAGAACGTCGTGAGACAGTTCGGTCTCTATCCGTCGTGGGCGTTGGAAATTTGAAAAGAGCTGTCCCTAGTATGAGAAGACCGGGATGGATATACCTCTGGTGGTTCAGTTGGTTCGCCAGAGCCATAGCTGAGTAGCTACGTATAGAAAGGATAAACACTGAAAGCATCTAAGTGTGAAGCCTCCTTTAAGATGAGATTTCCCTATGAGATCCCTGAAAGACTATCAGGTTGATAGGCTAGAGGTGTAAGAAAAGTGATTTTTTTAGCTGACTAGTACTAATAGATCCATTGACTTTGATTTTATAAAAATTCTGAAGTTATGTTTATCTAGTTTTGAAAGAACCTTGGTGATTAATAAAAGGGGAAACACCTGTTCCCATTTCGAATACAGCAGTTAAGTCCTTTTATTCTGAAAATAGTTTTTGGTTTCAAAAGCAAAGATAAGATTTGCCAAGGTTTACTTAGAAG
>NZ_JAUZJP010000020.1:0-5893 GCF_032886435.1 Candidatus Phytoplasma stylosanthis | reverse complement strand
CCATTGACAAATATGGTGACACAATTAATAACTACAATGGTTTAAAACAAGATTGGGAAAAAGAATTAGAAAAATGTGAAACAGAACTAAAAGACCTTTATGAACAAAAAGACCTTACCCAAGAAGCTAAAGAAAAAATTAAAGAAGCTTTAGAAAAAAACGAAGCTAAAATTAAAGAAATAAAAGCAAAAATGTCCGAAAATGACAAAAACATCACTATTTTAAAAGGTAAATTAGTCCAATTAGAAAAAGACAAAGAAACCAAAGAAAAAGAAATCAAAGAAAAAGAAAGACAAAAAGAGTTAGCTTCCCCCGATGATAAAATTAGATTACAAGCGGAAATCGATAAACTCCGAGATGAAATTTCGAAAATAGTTGGCGAAATCGGCAAAATAAAAGTTCAAATCAAAAATTTAGAAACAGACCAAAAATACTACCAAAATATGTTAAATCGTACTGAAAAATTAAAAAAAGATTTAGAAAAAAGATTTGAAATTTTAACAAATGATGAAAAATCAATATTCAAACAAATCCAATCAGCCGAAGAACGCCGTATTGAAATCCAAAAAGAAATTGAGGAAGTCGATAAAAAACTTAAAGAAATTAACCTCGAAAAAGAATTATATCAAGCCCTAAAATTAAAATATCGCGAAATGTATAATCGTATGATAACTTATGAAAAAGAACATGAAGTATCAGCAGGCAATATCACCAAATGGGTTTTTAAAGGTTTTGATAAGATCACTGACTTATTCCCTGCTAAATATGGTCTAAAAATTCTAGGCAAAACAGTTACTTTTACACGTAATTTCGCACAAGGGATGTCAAAAGCTACTTTAGTTCTTCACGAAGGCCACCGTTTGTGGCATTTATATAACGAAGTAGTTAACGAAAACAAAGAACATTCACCAATGATTACGAAAGAAGCTTTAGAAATGTATACTCAAGACATTGACCGTGATTTAGCCAAACTCGAAGCCAACTACAAAGATTACGAAAAGAAAATAGCTGATTATAAAATTCGTCTTAACCAAGATAATTTAAAAAATGAATGTATAAACTCTGAAAAATTAAATGAAAGTATAAAAAAAGAATTTGTAACTTGGATTAATGAATATGAAACCATTGTCAAAGAATTAGAAAAAGGAAGAGATAAAGCTTCCGACACTGACGAATTATATGAAGACAAAGCCAAATTAGAAGAAGAATTAAATAATAAAAGAGAAAATGTGGATATTATAAAAGAACAATTAAAACAAAAAAATCCGAATTACGCTCGTGCCCAACAACGTCTCCAAGCAAAACGAGTTGGCAAAATTCCTGAAATAATTAGTTTAACAAATTAATAATTATTTTATTTAATCATTTTATTCATAAAACTGTATAATAGTGATAATTATTATATTTAATTATCACTATTATTAAGAAAGGTTATTCTAACAATGAATAAATCAAATTTTTTGGAAAAAAATGGTTTTTTTATATTCATTCTTATCATTTTCGGACTTGTTTTTTGTTATTTCTGGTTTCAAAATCAAAAAGAAACATCATTAGTATCTGAATCAGAAACAACAACAGAACCATTGTTTTCAGAAGAAATACCAACTTCTCCTAGACCAAAACGTTCTGTGGAAGAAGAAAAACCAAAAATCAAAACAACTAATGCTCGTTTAGAAAAGATTAAAAATTATCTTTTTTCCGAACCTATTAATCCTACTTTATTGCCAACTGATTTATCAGAACAAGAACAAGAAGAAATCAATAAACTTAAAAAGAGTTGGGGATTGGATTTAGGTTATTTAAATGAAAAAAAAAGTGTCATTAACGAATACCAAAATAAATGTGATGAATACCAATCACAATTAAATTCTCTTCAACCTCAAATAGAATCTTTAAAACCACAACAACAAAAACTAGAAAAACAATTAGAAACAAAAAGACAAGAAAAAGATAGATTAAAAATTGATAGAAAAGCCAACGAAGATAAAATCGATAAACTACAAGCTGAAATTTCAGAAATAGTTGGTAAAATCGGTAAAATCAAAGTTCAAATCAAAAATTTAGAAACAGACCAAAAATACTACCAAAATATGTTAAATCGTACTGAAAAATTAAAAAAAGATTTAGAAAAAGGATATGAAATTTCCGAAAAACAATATAAAGATTCAATTATTTCTGGATTAAACGAACTATATGAAATCACCTCAGCTGAGGGATAAATAACAAAAGGAGTTATAAGTTAAAATGATGCAAATAAAAAATAAATTACATCTTTTACCATTCTTTTTAATAAGTTATTTATGCTTATTCGCCTTAATCAATATTAATCCAGTTATGGCAATGAAAAACAACGACAAAGGTAAAACAATTACAAATCATGAACCTAGCGAAAAAGAAGTAAATGAATTTTTTCAATCATTAAAAAGAACAAAAGAAAATATTTGTCAAATAAGACAAAAAAATCCTCATTTGAAAAATGCTTCTATACAAGAAATAGAAAAATGGGCATGTTCTTCGAATAAACAACAAACAAAAAATAAAAGATTTAAAACAATTGATTTAAATAAAACCCCAGAACAAAATTAATTGTTAGTCAAGTAAAGACCCTTTCCGAAGGGTCTTTTTTATTTAACCATATTTATCCAATAACCAAGACTCTTTAACAAAGAGTCTTTTTTTTATTGCCGTTAATAAATGAAGATTTTTATTAACTAAACAAAACCAAGGAGTTTTTATAATATGAACATTTTAAAAAAATTAATAAAAGAAATTATTTTTCTAATTATTTTTCTAATTATTGGTTTCACGATCGTTTTCGCTCCAGCTTATTTTATAAAAAAAGTTCAGGATAAAGAATTACACCAAAATTTAACAGAAATAGGTAAAAGTTTTGTACGATTAGAAAAACATGTAGATGAAAACGAGAATTTAGAAATGGAAAATTCTTTAAATATTTGGAAAGCATTATTTGAATTAAAACAAAAACTTTATAAATTAGAAGAAAAATTAAATGATAACCTCAATAAATCAGATGAAATAACCGATAAAACAGAGGATAAAAGCGCTGAACAAAAACAAGAATAAATTAATAAATAAGGAGGTCGTTACATAATGGTTAAATTAATCAAAATTCCCTTTCTTTAAAGATTATTGCCTCATTTTCTGGTTGATTATTTTTCATGTTATTCCTTCTCTTGCTGCTTATTCTGGTTTTCATCGTCAAAATAAAACCAAAATACCACTAGCTGATTCCCAAACCCTCCAACAAGAATGGTTAGCGTCCCAACCCCAAATGAAAAGATATGACATTCCTGTTTTATCCAAAGCAAGTATCCCTGAAATCTTAAAATATTTTCAGATCGAAACTTCTACTGATGGGTTGGATAACCCCTCTTATAACCCTTATGGTCGAGATTTCTTTTGCTTTGAATTAAAAGATCCCCCGCCAGGTCTATTAGGAGTTTATTTGAAACCTAGAAATAATCCTTTTTGTATCCAATATCCACAAGGAGATAAGGAATCCACCTTGCCAGACCTGTTAAAATATGAAATGGCGATTGCAGAAGTTTTTGTCTTTTGGGATGCTAAAGAATTGCTAGTTCCAACAAATGTCAATCTTAATTTAGTCAAGTTAGATATTTTAGTAAGTGAAAGTAAAGAAAAAGCGATAAATGATTACTTAATCAAAAACCAAATCATCAACCAACCGAAATTAATTAAATTAGGTTGTTACAACATTACTCCTACCACAGGTTTAGTTGCCCCATTGCCTGCTAAAAATATTTGGGGAAATGACGAAATCGAAGCTCTTTATTTTGATGAGGGGATACGCGTTTTACCAGCGGAATCGCCAAAATACACTATCCATGATTTATTAAAATTAAGCAACGGTGCCAAAAATGCTTATCTTTTTAGCTTTGAAACCTATAAAAATACACAATATATCAAACTCCCTGACGCCCCTAACCCCTACCAAGCAATTCGGGATTGGAAACGTGAAAATAACCTTTACACTTTCCCGCCTTTAGTTAAAGAATATGACTATGAAGAAGAAAAAATTGAAAATGATGGAGCTAATATAGAAATAACTTATCCTATTTATATAAAAATTCCTATTCCATATAAAATAAAAGTGGTTTTGCATACTTTTGAAACAGACGATTGTGTTTATGGTTTAGTTTGTACAAATGAATCATTTCAAAAAAATATCTTTAAACAATATTGTAATTCTTTTAGTAATTGGCTGCACCAATGTCCTGTTAAACCTGGTTATCATTATACTGGCGACGAAATCCGCGACAAATTCGGCCGTTCAGATAAAACCCTTTACGATGAAAATGGCACAAAATATGATTATGAATATTATGAAAAAAGTTGGTGGCAAAAAGATGAATTTTATATTTGGGGTAGTGGTTTGGGTTGTATCGAACATGATAGAAATTTACCACCTTTTAAAAATTTTTTAAACACCACCCGACCGCCAACAAAACCTCAAGAACTAGAATAATACATTTTAAGACCAACTCTTTTGTTGGTCTTTTTTTATTTAAAAATAACAAAATAATAAGGAGTAAACCAACAAAATGGCAAATCAAATTAAAGCAATTTTAAACCAAAGCAAAACCTTTTTATCCAAAATCAAAAATAATCCTCGTTCTAAAAATTACGTTTTAATTATTATCACTTGTTTTTTTATTATTAGTAATCTATTAGCGTTATTTGTCAATTTTCAATTTGGGATGAAATTAAATAGTTTCCTTTGTTTAATATATGATGGTTTCATGATTACTTTTTTATTAGACAACGCCAAAGAAAAAAATAAATAAAATTTAATTAATTTTAAAGACCCCTTTTAAAGGGTCTTTTTTTTATTCAAAAACAAAAATAATTAATATCTGTCTCACAAATTATTCATTAGAAAGGAATTTAATAATGAAAATACCCTGGATTGGGAGCAAAAAGAAAATGTTGCCCCTCTTATTAAAAAATATGCCAGTTCGTTATCATAATTATTTTGAACCCTTTTTAGGCGGGGGAACTTTATTCCAATCTCTTACACCTCCAACTGCTATTTTGAATGATAATGATGATCATTTAATAGAACTTCGGAAAAATATGTTAACAAAACCCACATTGTTTTGTGTTTATGTCGGGCAATTAGAAAACAAAATATATAGGAATAAAGAGCAAAAGACCCAAAAAGAAGCATTCAAAAATTTGTTAGCAAAATTTAATAAAAGTGATTGGGGTGTTTCTAAAAGTGCCCTTTTTTATGTTTTATTAAAATATGCTTTTTGGGGTATTTTTAGATATCTTTCTGATGGCACAATTCATCTATCCTTTGGTTTTAGAAAACGCTTTTCAAATCCAATCATTGATTTAGCAGAAATCCAAAAAATAAAAAATAATGTTCAAAATTTAAAATTGTTAAATGGTGATTTCGAATCGGTTATCAACCAAACTCAAAGCAACGATTTTATCTTTGTTGATCCCCCGTATTGGCGAGAAAATATTAAAGATAAAAATTTTTATCAAAAACCTTTCTCATCGGAAGATCATAAAAGACTTTATCAATGTTTAGTGCGGGCCCATGATCGCAAGGTAAAATGGTTATACACCAATTACAATTCATCAAAAATAACCGCCTTGTTTAAAAATTTTAACATCCAATCTTTCCGAACGACCACTGATAGGAACCTTACATCAGCTAAGGTAACCCAAGAAGTGATTATCAAAAATTATTAATAAAGAACAAAATAAATTTTAAAATAAATATTTAAACCATCAAAAAAAACTAACAATTGTTAGAGAAAAGAGAGAAAAAAATGAAAATTAATTTAGAACAAAAAACCCCAGCGTGGTTTAAACACCGCCAAAAATATATTAATGCTAC
>NZ_JAUZJP010000019.1:0-6052 GCF_032886435.1 Candidatus Phytoplasma stylosanthis | reverse complement strand
TTTCTTCTTATGCTCTTTTTTTGAAAACAATTTTTATAACCATTAATTATAAAAAAATAAAAATTAAAAAATAAAAAAAAAAACAAAAAAAAATAAAAAATTATTTAATCAAAAAAAATAAAATTATAAGTTTAAAAGATAGTTTTATTCCCAGAAAAGAATTATTGAAACTGCAAAAAAAAAAAATTATTGAAACACAGATTATTGTTAATAAAAAAGATTATCGACCACAACCTCAAAATTTTTATTATCTGAATCCTGAATGGAAAAAAATCCCCAATTACAAATTAAAAACAAATCAAAAACAATCTCTTCAAAAATTAGAAGAAAAAAATACCCAATTTAAAACTTTTTCTTATCTAAAAAAAGAAATTTTAGAATTTTTTTCTTCTCACATATTAAAAAAAATGTTATCTCAAAAAATAATTTTAAAAGAAAAGAAATGTCTTATTCAACCAAAAAAAATAAAAATAAATTTTGATTTCAATATTAAATTGAATCCAAAACAAAATTTATTTTTGAAAAAAATTAATTTTAATAATTATAAAAACTATTTATTATATTACAATTTATACGATGACAAAATAACTATATATATAAAGTTAATCGAACATTCTTTGAAAAAAGAGAAACAAGTTTTAATCATAGTAGCAGAATTCATCTTAATTAATCTTTTAAAAGAACAATTAGAAAAAAAATTTCCTAATGTACCAATGGCTATTTTTAAAAATGATGATAATTTAGAAGAAAATTATCAAAAAAATATAGATATCCAAAAAAAAAGAATTTTTATCATAATTGGCACTCGCAAAATTATTTTTGCTCCTTTATCAGAAATAGGAGTAATTATTATTGATGAAGAAAATGATGATTCTTTAATCGAAAGAGAAAGAAATCCTAACTATGATGTAAAAGAATTAGCAATTATAAGAGCGAAATATAATAAAATTCCTTTAATTTTTTTCACAACAGCTCCTTCAATAGAAAGTTTCCAATTAATAAAGCAAAAAAAAATTAGCTTTTTTGATATAAAAAATTATAAAATAAAAAAACAATTAAAATTAATTAACATGAAAGAAGAATTACAAAAAGGAAACACGGAACCACTTTCTTTAGATTTACTAAATAAATTACGCGAAAATATAAAAAAAAATAAAAAAACAATTTTATTTATTAATGTAAGAGGTTTTTCACCTTTTGTCTTATGTCTTTCATGTAATTACGTTCCTAAATGTAAAAGATGTAACCGAAAATTAGTTTTATTTACTAAACCACAAAAGAGATTAAAATGTAATTTTTGTAATTATATTGAAATTTTCCGACCTAAATGTTATAGTTGTTCGCAAGACACATTAAAAAATATAGCTTTAGGAATTGAATATATTGAATTATTTTTAAAAAATAAAATAAAATCAATTCATTTAGCAAGAATTGATTCTGATTCAATTAAAAATTTTAAATCATTTCAAAATATTCTAAAAAAATTAAATGAAAATGAAATTAATGTTCTATTAGGAACAGAAATGATAGCCAAAAATTTAAAATTGCCTCCCATTGAAACAGTAGGTATTTTGATGATCGATGTTCTTTTAAATATGAATAGTTTCAAAGCAACCGAAAAAACTTTTCAATTATTAACTAAAATGACTAATTATATTAGTAATAAAGGACAAATCATAATACAAGGTTATAATATCAAAAATGCCATTTTAGAAAAATTTGATAATTTGGATATTTTTTCTCCTTTAAAAATCATCTGGGAAGAAAGAAAAATAACTAATAACCCGCCCTTTTCTTTTGTGAGTAAAATTTTAATAACCAATAAAGACTTAACAAAAATTTTAAGTATTACTGAAAAAATAAAAAAAATTTTAGAAAATAATATAAATCATAAAATAAAAGTTTTAGGACCAAATTTCCCCTTATTCTTTTATAAAAATAAGAATTATAGAAGTTTATTAACTCTGAAATACAACGATTGGCCTTTAAAATTAGATTTTATTTTAGAAAACAAATTAAACGAAAATAGTTTTATTTTGTTTAATCGTTTTGCTAGTATTATTTGATTTTTAATTTTTAAATAGAATACTTATAAAACTTTTTATAATTTTTATATAATATTTATCGGTATACTATGATTAAGTGTTATAACAAAAGATATAATGCAATTGTTTTAAAAATAAAATATTTTAAATAGGGAGGATTTTAGATTTGAATTTTTAAAAATTAACTAAATTTACGAATTATTTTGATTAATGCGTCATATTTTTATAAATATTCTTTTATTAATATACGATTGATTAATATATAACATTTCAATAATATGAAAAATGCATTAATAATAAAATTTTTTAATTTTTTATATAAATTATGGAAGAATCTAATATTTACTTAAAATCATTTTTTTATGTTTAAATTTTTTTATATTAATGTATTATCTTTTTTTATAATTTATTAATTTTTATCAAAAAATAATAAAAGGGAAAAATATCAATATTTATGTCCAAAGTGTCAAAAAAAATTTATTATCAAAAAAATAAAGAAAATCACAATATATTACAAGAAAAAAATAAAAAAGAATTACCAATATGGATTAATTTAATTATTTTAAGTTTCCCAATTGCTTTATATTTATTATTTCGTCATCTAGGTTCTTCAATAGATTATTTTATTATTGGAGAAAATCCTAAAAAAACCTCAAATGTAGATGCTTGTATAACTTATTTAAAACAGATTCAAAAAATTCTCCAAAGTATAGCTATTTCTTTAGCTGGAGCAAGTGTTGTTTTAGTTGCGCGAGAATATAAAAGTAAGAATAAAGAAAAAGCAAAAAAATATGCAACTGTAACTTTTGCTATTGCTTTGATAAGTTCTTTAATTATCAGTTTATTTTTAAGTATAGGAGCAATTTTACCCATAACAAGAAATATTTTTTTCAATGATAAATATAGAGCTGAAGGCGGTTGGGAGTGTTATAATCTTTATTTAATAGTTTTTGTTTTAATGACTATAAATACTGTTTTTCTAGGTTTAGAAAGATCAAAAAATAAAAACCTTTTTGTTTTGATTTTAAATATTTTAATAATTACATTTAGAATTGCGCTCGCTTTTTTATATAAAGGAATATACGGTAAAGAAGTAACAGTAATTCATTTAGTTATGGCTGATATTTTATCAAATGCAGTAATTTCTATTTTAGCTATGATTTATATGTTTCATCCAAAAAATGATTTTCAACTAAAGTTCAGTAAAAAATATTTTTTAGATAAAGATATTATCAAAAAAACTTTAAAATTATCTATGACTTTAGCAATAGGCAAAACAACTTATGAAATTGGTAAAAAAATTATAAATGATATGACAACGGAATTTCATGGAAAATATTTGTTAAGTATTGCTGGTTTTGCTGCGGTAGTAAATGGAATTTTTTATTCTATTTCTCAATCTTTAGAAGATGGACAATCAACATTAGTATCTCAAAAAGCATCAACAGAAAATAATTCTAAAACTTTAAAAATTTTTAAAAATGTTTTTATAATTACTTTGATTATTGGTTTAATAGGTATTATTTCTAATCAATATTTAGGGGAAAATTTACTTACAAAAATTTTAAAACCAGATAAAACTTTCACATCAGCAGAAATAAAAGGTTTTAAAGAAATATTATTTTATGAACAAATGTCTTTATTTACTTCTGTTTGGGCTTCAATGATGATGATTTATATAATGTCTTATAAAAAAAATGCTAACATAATTTTGTTACTAAATATTTTAAGAATTGTAACAAGAATCTTTTTATTATGGTTTTTACATGAATTTATAAGTATTAATACAATAAATAGTGCCCTTCAATTCGGATTAAGCACAAGTTTAAGTAATATAATTGTTTTAATAGTAACAGTAATTCTATTTATAAATTTTATTAAAAAACAAAAAAAAATAGATTTGAAAAATTAAAAAATGTTTTTTTAAATATTTTTTAAAATAACAATTAGAGAGTTATAAAAATGAATTTGAAATTAAATATAGATGGAATAAAAAATTTTTTAAATTGGTCAAAAGAAATTAATCATTTACAACCTAAAGTAAGTGAAATACATCAAAAATTACATCAAGATCTTGAATTACAAAAAAAATATTTAGGATGGTTAAATTTACCTTTAGAAAAAAGTATTTTTGAAGAAATAAAAAGAATAAAAAAATTAAAAGATAAAAATCTAGATTTAGATGTTTTAATTGTTATCGGAATCGGAGGTTCTTATTTAGGAGCCAAAGCGGTAATAGAATCTTTAAGACAACCATTTAATAATGACAAACCTGAAATTATTTTTGCAGGACATCAAGTATCAGGTAATTATTTAAGAAATTTAATTCATTATTTAAAAAATAAAAAATGGGCTATAAATGTTATTTCAAAATCAGGAACTACTTTAGAACCTGCCTTATCTTTTAGAATATTAAAAAAAGAAATAGAAGATAAATATGGTTTAGAAGCTAAAAACTATATATACGTTACTACAGACGCTAATAAGGGTCTTTTATTAAAAATCGCTAAACAAGAAAAATATGAAATATTTAATATTCCTGATTCTATTGGGGGAAGATTTAGTGTTTTAACCGTAGTAGGAATTTTACCTTTTGTTTTTGCTGGTTTAAATGTGGAATTAATTTTGGAAGGAGCTTTAAAAGCTTATCAAGATAATATTTCCGATGATTTAAACAAAAATTTATCTTATCAATATGCGATTTCCAGATATTTATTACATACTAATTTAAAGAAAAAAGTAGAAATATTAGTTAGTTATGAACCTAATTTATTAGGTTTTGCAGAATGGTGGAAACAGTTATTTGCAGAATCGGAAGGAAAAGAAAATAAAGGACTTTTTGTAAGTTCAGTTAATAATTCTACAGATCTACATTCTTTAGGGCAGTTCATTCAAGAAGGTTCGAAAATATTTTTTGAAACTATTTTGAATGTACAAAATATGAAAGATGATTTAACTATTTTCCAAATTGATAATCAATTGGATGATTTAAATTATTTAGCAGGAAAATCCTTTTCAGAAATAAATCAAAAAATTATAAAAGCAACTAAACAAGCTCATATAGAGGGTAATGTGCCGAATATAGAAATTACTATTCCTAAATTAGATGAATATTATTTAGGATATATTATATATTTTTTTGAAAAAGCTTGTGCTATGTCTGGTTATTTATTAAATATTAATCCTTTTGATCAACCAGGAGTAGAAATTTATAAACAAAAGATGTTTTCTCTTTTAAAAAATAAATAATTTTTTTGATCAAAAAAATTATTTATTTGTATAATCTAAACTAGATAGAGTTATATTTTTGTTATTAGATTATATGCTACTTTTTATAAAAAAAATAATTTATAAAAAATGTATATGATGTGATATTTTAATATTTATAACTTTAGTTTTATTTTTTTATTTAATAATAATTTTTGTTTTAGAAAGGAAATGTTTATAAGAAATGACGTTAAAAAAGTTAAATTTAAGTATTATTTTTTACGTTTTAGTTTTTTCATTTGTTTTTTTGTTTACTTTAAATAATATTCACGGTAATGAAGATCCTAATAAGAAGAAAGATTTAGGTAATGTTTTAACTTCAGATAAAAGAACATTAGGTGAAATAGACAATAATAATGCAGAAACTATTAAAAATGTTGTTTTAAAAAAAGATAGTTCTTTACAAAACAACAAAATAAAAGTAGAAAACATTACTACAACAAGTGCTAAAATTAAACCAGCTGATGGTTCTATCTCAATTCCTTTCTAATCATGCTCTTCACAAATTAATCTTCATCTAACCAATCAACATCAAATGTATATATGTGTTCAACATCAAGAGGGCTTTTCATGGTTGTAATGGGGCCAAGGTGAAGGTAGGAATTCATATTTGGCTAAGTGAGCTTGAAGACTCGAATCTCTGATTAATAAAGGATGCACCTAGCTCTCTCTTTTCTTCACTCTAACCCAAATGTTTCTCAACCTTAAGACTCACAATGCAATTTGAAGATACATGTGAT
>NZ_JAUZJP010000018.1:0-6113 GCF_032886435.1 Candidatus Phytoplasma stylosanthis | reverse complement strand
TTTTTTTATATCGATAATTAATAATGATAAGAATGATAATTCGATAATATCAAATATCGATATCATTATCATTATCGATATAAAATATCAAATATCACTGGTTAATTCTATTTGTATTTATATGGGATTTTGAGTGAGGGAAACTGTTATAAAACCGTTAGTAAAGCGTTATAAAACTGTTAGTAAAGTGTTATAAAACTGTTAGTAAAGTGTTATAAAAATGTTAGTAAAAAATTATTTATTTTTAGATATATATTTATACATCGGATGTATTTTTTTCACTCGATAACCTTGTTTAGCTTTGGTGAGAAAAAAATTAATATATTTTAAATCTTCTAAGCGATAATAAAGAATATTTAATCCTTTTTTATAGTTGGTTTTTAAAAGTTGCCCATATTTATCTTTTTTCTGTTGGTCGAGTTGGAATAATTTTAAGGTTTCGAGTTTGGGGATATTTATTTTACCAATTACTTTTTTAACTTCTTCTTTTTGGTTATTTTGATAATTGATTTGAAAGATAGGAAAATAATTTTGTAAGGGATCAGAGAAGGTTTTTATTACTTTCTCACCCTGTATTGCTTTAGTTTGGATTAATTCTTTTTTATAATTTTTGATTTCTTCTAAAATAGCAGTATCCACGAATAAAGTTTGGTTTTCGATGAGAAAAGTTGCTTTTTGGTAAGTGTTTTTCTTTTTAGTGTGGGCGATAATATTGATAGTTAATAAAATCTCCATTGGTAAAGCTGCTAAAAAAAATTTAATTTGAGGCAGGTTGGGATTAGTGGTAACAGATATTTTACCTCCGATAATAATTCGGTCTTCTTGGTTATACATTTTCTTGCTCCTCCTTGGTAGCGATCTAAAAATAACATATCAAATCATAAAAAATAAAGTAATTAATAATTTTGTTAATAGTATCTTCATCTTAATTTAAAATCTAGCGTTATTTTAGCGATGAGGTATGATTTTTTAATTAGGGGATATTTGAGCTATTTTTCTTCTTTCAATTAATGTTTTTTTTAAATTATTCATTTTTGAGACGGACTTTGTCTTCACCAAAATAACGGATTGCTAAATCAACAATATTATTCTTTTTCGCCTCTTCATAAGGATCTAAAAAGCATTTTTGATAAGCTGCTTTTCCGTATTGCCGTAATAAATCATCAGCATCTTTACAAGTTTGGGCATAAGGTACTAAAATATTCCTAATTTCATATCTAATGTTAGCTTCTTGTAATTGTTCTCCTAATTTTTGACCGCGTTGACGTCCTGTTTCATCATTATCTAAAGCGATAATCACTTTAATTTGTTCTTTTTGAAGAATGGCTAGTTGGGATTGTGAAAGTAATTGGGCTACACAAATTAACCCGACGACATTTTTAAATCCGTTTTGCCAAGCACTTATCACATCAAAAAAACCTTCATGAATAATCATGGTTTGGGTTTGTTTGATCCAGGGTAAAGCTTGCCCGAACCGATAACTAAAATGAAAAGTGGGGGTTTGACTAAAATTAGTTAAAGCTTGATATTTAGGTTGAAAGTAAGCAACAGGACGAAAATGATTTTGATAAAAATGAAAAGTTTGCTGATCACGATTTTCAATGGGAATAATGATCGAACCCTGGAAATTATCATGATAATATTTTTGGCCTTCTTTCTTGATTCTTGCTTTTAAAAACCCGTATTCAACTAATTTATTAATATCAAAATTTTTCTTTTTCGCGTAATTTACAAACCGAAAAGAGAGAGGTTGAGTGGTAGGAGGAGCATAACCAAGGTTAAATTCTTTGATGGTGGTTAAAGTAAGTTTTCTTTGGTTCGTTAAATATGCTAATCCGTCGTTATTATTGTTGATTAATAAATAATGATAATAATCCCGAATTTGGTTAAATAAAGGGGAAATGGTTTTCAATAATTGTTTCTTTTTAAGATTAATTTCTTGTTCGTCCAGGGGGCGATGAGATTTTCTGATCTGATAGGATGGGAAAAAAGTAGAAGCTGTTTTTGTTCCTTCTTTTTCTTTTTGAACTAAAGTAGCAAATTCTTGGGTTTTCATAAAGTTATTAATTCTGACCAGGGTCTGTGAGAAGTTTTTGATACCGCGGATGGCCATATAAACATCAATAATATCATAATCTTTACCACATTTCCAACAATGTAAACAATTCTTGGCATTAATATGACAACACGTCGGATTTTTTCCTTGATGAATGGGACAAGGAAAACGATAGTGTTTAGGAAAATGGGGTGGTAAAAGGTTTAATTTTTTTAATAAAACCAACATGGGGAATTTAAATTTTAAATCTGAGATTTCAATTTGTTTATTCATACTTTTGTCCTTTCCCTATTTAAAACTCTTCTTCATAAGGGGGTATTTCACCGATTTCTAGAAAGGTTTGGATTGAAGGATTAAAATGATATAACAAAGTTTTTTTTATTCCACTTCTATTTTTTTTGATGTCAACTTCCATGATTTGTTGGTTATTGGTTTTTTCTTGGGCTTGATAATATAAATCAACAAATGCTGATTGATAGAATTCGATTGGTTTACGTTTGTCTTTCTCGATAAAAGGGTTAAATTTAGACATCAACAGGACAAGATCAGAATTGGTTTCAATCCCGCCCGAACCTTTTAACGAGGTAATACGGGGGGCTTTACCATGAGGGTGATAATGAGGATCTCGAGAAAATTGCGATAAAATAATAATAACAATCTTCAGTTCGACAGCGATTTTTTTTAATTTGGTCATGATTTCGTCGATGACTAAACGGTCATTATCAAAATCACTAGTTCCTTTCATGATTTGAAGATGGTCAAAAACGACAATCTCGACTTTTTGTTCTAAATGAAGACGATAAATTAATTGCAGGGCGTGGTCTATTTTTTTGGAGGGATCGTAACTGGTTTGCCAATTTATTTTTTGAAAAAAAGTTTGAGCCTCTTTCATTTTTTGTTCATAAAGAGCTGGTTCAATTGTGCGAAAATCTTTTTCTAAAATAACATTTAAAGGAAGACCAGTATAAATAGCCAAACAACGGCTGACTTCTTCAAATAAGGTCATTTCATAGGAAAATAACAAAAGATAAGGATGATGGGCTTTTTCTTCATATTTTTTTTGACTGAGATTTAATAATAAATTGTAAACAAAACTGGTTTTTCCTAGACCTGTTGCTCCCCCAATTGTAATAATTTGGCCTTTTTTAAAACCTTTGGTGGCTTGATTCAAACCGTGAAATTGTTGCGTTAACCGATAATATGCTTCTTGGATTTTTTGTTGGGCTTGTTTATCAATAACAAATAATTCTTGACATAAGTTATTTTGTTCGGCAAAGGAATATAAAGTTTTATCCATCTCGGCGGGGAGTAAACTGATAAAATTTCTTAATTTCGTAAAGATTTCTTGATAATAGGCATTTTCGGTAAAGGGATCAGTTTGTGTGAAAGAAGGGCGAATGATAGTCATTAATTGTTGAAATAATTTTTTTTGGTTATAGGTATGTTTTAAATGATCAAGAAAATGAAAATTTCTGTTTCCTTTGACTGTTAAAAAGGTTAAATCTTTTGTTTGGAAATGATCTTGGGGAAAATGGGTTTGTAAATAAACCAATAATTCAGCGATTAAATCATCTTTATCAATTAATGTTTTTTCGCTTATTTTAGATGGTTGATCACAAAATAAATACTTCAAACCATTAAAAATCTTTTGATGGTTTGATTCTTTTAGACAGCGAACATCGACGATTTCGGTATAAATTTTTAATCTTTCCCATTGTTTTTTTACGATATACTCCACCATTTGGGATAAAGCTTGTTGTTCGTTGGTTAATTCAAAAACGGATTCCTTCATGGTTTTTATCTCCTTTTTTTATTTTTTTTAATTAAATTAATATCGGTAAAAATAGTGAATTGTTGGGTTAACAGGTTCTGGATAAACAAATCGGCTTGGGGCGAAAAACAATTAATCACGGCATCAATTCCTGGGACTTTGCCTTGGGTTATTTTTTGATTGAGTCTTTCTGCCTCTTGGGTATCGTTAGTTAATAAATAATAGCGGAACCGACTATCTAATTTTTTTAATTGTTGGCCTTCGATCACCGCTTGTTTATAACGTTCGCGGAGGCAAGTTTTAATACTAAATCCGAAAATTCTTTTGGTTTGAGAGAATAACACTAAATCAAATTTAATATCAGGGATAAAGAATAAATAAGCTTAAGGATATAAATTATTAATTCCTTGGCTTTTTAAATATCTTAAAATTAATAACTCGTTCATTTTGCCTCTTAAGACGTGTTGTTTTTGTTCGTTAATAGAATGTTTTTTAAAATATTGATTTAAAAGAGAATGATTTTTTTGCATATAAACATGAAAAGGCAACTCCAAATGAGTTGCCTGAAAAAAAGTGTTTAAAATTTCAATTGTTAACATGATGACTCACCATTCTCTTTTATTGTCTTTATCAATAAAGAAAAAGGAATTATTACTTTATTTATTTTCATTTTTTTCCTCCTTTAGGGGAAAGATTTGTTTTTTTTCTTTTTACGACGAAAAACATATTTAGTTTTCCATTTAATTTGTCCGTCTTTGGTGATGGTTTTGATTTTACCATTGCTGTAGTAAAAATATTGATTGCCGTTTTGGCAAGTTTTTTTGATGATAATCGCCATTGTTAAATTGCTCCTAAGATTTTGATAATTTTTTGTAAATTGGTTTGTATTGTATTTTTTCCAGCTAAAATTAATTTAAGGCCACCAGGATAACGGGTTAAATAAGCCCAATAACCTGCGCGTACTTTTTGAAAATAAGCAACAGGTTGCCGTTCGATCAGATCGTTTTGGTGTCCTTTTTGTTTTTTCTTACGTTCCCTACTTAATTGAGGGTCAAGATCTAAATAAATGGTTAAATCAGGTTTGATTAAAAGTTCTTTTTGAGTGATGTCAAAAATGGTTTTTAAAAAATGATGTTTATTTCCTTTTGTTAAAAAGGGATATAATTGATAAGCATAAGTGGAACCCACCCAACGATCTAAAATGACTAATGCGTTTTTGGCTAAAGCGAGATTGATTAATTCAGTTTGGGTTTGGGTCATATTGGCGATACTCAAATAAAAACGGGTTAAAAAATGAACTTGGTGAAAATTAAGAAATAAATGACGGATAGAAGGACCAATGGAACTACTACCTAACCCTTGATAGATACGATATTTTATTTGTTTATCATTTAATTTATGCTGAAGGGCGTTGATGAGAGTAGTTTTACCACTGCCATCTAATCCCTCAAAAACTATAAATTTCATTAAGAATCTCCTTTATTTATATTTTTTTATCTTTTTTTTCTTAACCAGTTGTAGTTTTTTTTATAGCTTTAAATAAAAAAAGACCCTTCGAAAAGGGTCTTAAAATAAATTACTTTTTTTATTTTTTGAATTTACTTAAGGTTTTTAAATAAGTACTTTGGGCAAGTTCTATTTTAGATTTCGTTAATAATTTTAAATATCGCTCGCTTGCTTGATACATTTTTTGAATAAAAGCTTGATTTAAAGTTACTTTGACCACATGAAAAAAGGTATCTTTAAAATAAACTAAAAAATAACCATGTTTAGCTCGGGAACAGAACAGTTGACATTGGACTTGAGACCAATAATAGAGCGGAATTGTTTTTTCGCAGGGATTAGCTAAAAATAACGTCCAAGTACTGGAAATATGGTTATTTTCATCGACATAAGGACATTTGATTTCTAATAAGGTATTTGTTTGTTCATTATAACCATCTAAACTGGCAGAAAAACGTTGATATTGGTCATCGATAAAGATAACAGGTTCAAAGGTTAAATTAAGTTGTTTTTCGATAAATTGACGAGCCAATGGTTCCATCTGATTACCATATTCAACATATTTATTAGTTTGAAAGGTAGTACCAAATAGTTTATCATGAACTAATTGTTCCATTGAACGGAACGGATCTAACCCAGTAATACTGCCGATTTCGGTAGCATTAATATATTTTTGGCGGTGTTTAAACCACGCTGGGGTTTTTTGTTCTAAATTAATTTTCATTTTTTTCTCTCTTTTCTCTAACAATTGTTAGTTTTTTTTGATGGTTTAAATATTTATTT
>NZ_JAUZJP010000017.1:0-6379 GCF_032886435.1 Candidatus Phytoplasma stylosanthis | reverse complement strand
CTAATGATTGTCGTGTTTTAGAAAAGATGTTGAGTCAAAAAGATAAAAGAACTATTTTAGCTTTTAATGTTCAAGTGAAAAGAATAGTTGATTATATAGCTAGCTATTATGTATTGTTAAAAGGGATAGATGTTTTAATTTTTACAGCAGGGATTGGAGAAAATTCATCTTTTTTACGTAAAGAAATAGTTAAACAATTAGATATTTTGAATATTTTTTTAGATTTGAAATTAAACGAAGAAACTAAAGGAGTAGAAAGAATTATATCTAGAGAAAATTCTTCTGTTCAGATTGTTGTTATACCAACAAATGAAGAATTAAAGATTGCTCAAGATGTTTTTAAATTTAAAAAAATCAAAAATAATAAATAAAATAAATAAATATTTAAAAAAATGAATTTACAGTTCTATTTTTTAATTTTTTATTTAATTTGTTAAAATAGTTTTTATTATAATTAATAGAAAATAAAAATTTAAAAATATATATTTTTAAATTTTAATACTTTTATAATATTTGTATGTTTATTATATTTTCAATATTATAAAAGTATTTTCATTTTTTGGAAATAAAAAGGAGAAATACTCAAGTGGCTAAAGAGGCACGCTTGGAAAGCGTGTAGATCGTAAGATGCAAGGGTTCGAATCCCTTTTTCTCCGCCAATAAATTTTTTTCTTTATAAAATAAAAATTTTTTATTTCTTTTTCAAAATTTTTATTTTATAAATTCATTTTTTTATTAAACTTTTTCTAAATAAAATAAAACAGCTTTTCGAGGAGTAAAAATATTTTTATGCGTCAATATTTGGATTTATGTCTTCTAATATTAAAAGAAAATTTATTAAAAGAAAATAGAACCAAAGAGTTAACTAAATCTATATTCGGCCATCAAATGCGTTTTAATTTAGAAGAAGGGTTTCCTTTATTGACAACAAAAAAAATTAATTTTAAAGCTGTTGTTTATGAATTATTATGGTTTATTAAAGGTGATACTAATATTCAATTTTTAGTTAAAAATAATGTTCATATTTGGAATGAATGGCCTTATGAAAACTATCGTCTATCTAAATATTTTAAAGGAGAAAGTTTATTAGAGTTTATTGACAAAATTAAAAAAGATAATGCATTTGCCGAAAAACATGGTCAATTAGGGCCTATTTATGGAAAACAATGGCGTGATTTTTATGGTGTTGATCAGTTAAATAAAGTTATTCAAGAAATAAAAAATAATCCTTCATCTAGACGTTTAATTATTTCTGCTTGGAATCCGCCTTTAATAGAGAAAATGGTTTTGCCTCCTTGTCATACTTTAATGCAATTTTATGTAAAAAAAGATAAAATTTCTTTACAATTATTTCAAAGAAGCGGAGATGTATTTTTAGGTATTCCTTTTAATATCGCTTCATATTCATTATTATTGATGATGGTATCTCAAGTAACAAATTTAAAACCTTATGAATTTATTCATACTTTAGGTGATGCACATATTTATGAAAATCATTTTGAACAAGTGAAAATTCAAATAAAACGTGATCCTTATCCTTTACCACAATTAATTTTAAATCCTAATGTTAAAAAAATAGAAGATTTTGTTTTTTTAGATATTAATTTAAAAAATTATATTTCTCATGGTTTTTTAAAAGGTGATGTGGCTATATGATTACTTTAATTGTTGCTTTAGATTCGAATTTTTTAATTGGAAAAGAAAATAAATTACCATGGCATTATCCTCAAGATCTTTTATTTTTTAAAAAAAAAATTTTTAATAAAAATGTTTTAATGGGAAAAAATACTTTTTATTCTTTGAAAAGTTATTACAAAAAGAAAACTTTACCTTTTCAAAAAATTTATGTTGCTAGTCGTTCACTTATTAATTTTGAGAATGTTTTTTGGGTTCAAGATTTAAATTTTTTTTTAGAAGAAAATAGAAAAAAAAAAGAAGAAGAAATTATAGTTATCGGCGGAAGCCAAATTTATAATCAATCTTTGGATTATGCTCACAAAATGTATATTACTCATATTTTAAGAAGATATCAAGGTGATTCTTTTTTTCCTTTTTTTGATTATACAAAATATTTCATTGAATCAAAACAAATTAAAGATGAATTAATTTTTGTAACTTATGTAAAAAAATAAAAACTAGGAATATTTAAAAATGATCTTTTTTATTCTATTTATTCTTTTTTTTATTCTTTTTAATGTTTTAACTTTTTATTTTATATTAAGCTTTATTGCTCTTTTATACATGAAATTTTTAGTTTTTATTTTATTTTTATTTATTAATATATTTTTTTCTTGGATTTTAGTTTTATTTTTTTTCTTTTGGATTATGTTTTTTTTTCGAAATTTAGAGGTTGTTCATCCCTTAAGACTTTTTATTATTTCTAGTATGTCAAGA
Organism: Candidatus Phytoplasma stylosanthis; assembly: GCF_032886435.1. NCBI lineage: Bacteria > Bacillati > Mycoplasmatota > Mollicutes > Acholeplasmatales > Acholeplasmataceae > Candidatus Phytoplasma > Candidatus Phytoplasma stylosanthis. The sequence continues at coordinate 3,985 of NZ_JAUZJP010000017.1, read as the reverse complement.
TTAATCATTATTTTTTTTCGAATTAAAATTATTATCCACAATAAAGAATTAATACCAATTCATAATAATTTAGTGATTTACTCTAATCATAAAACTAATTTTGATCCTTTCATTATTGCTTCTTTTTTTCCACGCAATATTTCTTTTACTCCTAAAAATGAATTATATTTTGGTAAAATGGGATGGTTTTTATCTCCTTTATTTCATTTTTCTAAATGTATTTTAATCCAAAGAAATAATAATAGAGAAACAATAAAAAATATTTTAAAAGGTATAGAAAATATAAAAAAAAAATTAGCGGTTGTTGTTTTTTATGAAGGGGGAATTAAAAATATAAATAGCGATAAAATTATAAATTCTTTAGATGGTTCTTTTAAAATTGCTCTTAAAAGCCATTCTGACATTCTTCCTATTTCATTAAAAGGAATTGTTAATATTAGAGGCAAGTGTTGGTTTCGTAAAAAAAAAAATAGAAGTTTTTATCCATGAATCTTTAACATTTGAAAAAATTAAAAATAATAGCACAAGAGAAATTAATCTACAAGTTACTAATGTTATTAATTCAGTCTTGTAATAAAAATAAATATAATAAAGTTAATGTTTTTTATATTTTTTAATTAAAATTTTAGGAAAGTTATTTAAAATATGAATAGAATAAAATTAATATCAACTTTAGGACCAGCTTGTTACGACAAAGAAGTTTTAAAACAATTGGTTCAAAATGGATTATCTGTAGCTCGTTTTAATTTTTCTCATGCTGATTATCAAAATAGCCAAAAAATTTTACAAATTATTAAAGAAATAAATAAAGAAAATAATTTTTATTTATCAACTCTTCTTGATACTAAAGGTCCTGAAATAAGAACTCATGATTTTGATGGAATAGTTGAAATAAAAAAAAATTCTGAAATTAGAATAGCTTTTGAAGAAGTTTTAGGCAATAAAGATAAATTTTCATTAAGTTATTATGATTTATACGATAATTTACAAAAAGGTGATTTGATTTTTATTGATGATGGTTATTTAACTTTAGAAATTATTCTAAAAGATGAAAAAAATAGAGAATTAATTGCTAAAGCACAAAATACTCATTTTGTTAAATCACGTCGCGGGGTTAATGTTCCAAATATTAAATTAAATATTCCTTATATTTCTGAAAAAGACAAAAATGATATCATTTTTGCATGTGAAAAAAAATATGATTTCTTAGCTCTTTCCTTTGTTCGCAAAGCACAAGATTTATTAGATGTTAGAAAAATTTTAGATTCTCAAAAAAATAGTAGTATTAAAATAATTTCTAAAATTGAAAATCAAGAAGGTTTAGATAATTTAGATGAAATTATTGAATTATCTGATGGTGTTATGATTGCTCGTGGAGATTTAGGAATCGAAATTGATGAAGAATTAGTTCCTTATTATCAAAAAGAAATTATTCAAAAATGTTTAAAAGCTGGTAAATACGTTATTGTTGCTACTCAAATGTTAGAATCTATGCAAAAAAATCCTAGACCAACAAAAGCAGAAATTAGTGATGTTTATAATGCTGTTTTAGAAGGTGCTTCAGCGACAATGTTATCGGGTGAAACAGCTTCCGGATTGTATCCAATAAAAGCAGTTTCAACAATGTTTGCAATTCAAAAAGAAGCTGAAAAACATCTTAATTATGATTGTTTTTCTAGCATTTATAAACCTATAAATAAAGAAGAAATTTTATCTTTTGGAATTGCGCAAATGTGTTTAAAAATGGATATTGATGCTATTGTTGTAGATGATAAAAAATATTCTATTTCTTTATCAAAATTTAGACCTAAGTCATTAATTTTTGTTAAAGTTGAAAATATTTCTGAAGCTACTTCTTTAGAATTAAATTATGCCAATATTCCTTTTTTTAATAATGAAGAATTAGAAATTAAATTGAATATTTTAAAAAAAGAATCAAATAAGGAATTATTTTTATTAAAAATAGAAAATAATTGTTTAAAATTTGAATAAATAAAATAGTAAAAATAAATTTTTATTTTTCTGAATAAATTATATTATAATATATGTAGTTTGAATTTTATTTATGATGATAAATTTTTAATAATAAAAACATTTTCACTTAATCATCTCTCAAAAATCAAAAAAAATATTTTTTTTGATTTTTGTATTTTTTTTATAAAAAATATTTTTATTATTAGTGATTTAAAAAAAATTTTAAAAAAATATATTTTATAATAAAAAAAATTTAAGAAAGTGAGTTTTTAAATAAATGTCAATTAGAATGCGTTTACAACGATTTGGTAATCACAAAAGACCTTTTTATCGAATAGTTGCTGCAGATTCTCGTAGCAAAAGAGATGGTAAATTTTTAGAAATTTTAGGAACTTATGAACCTTTTTCTAATTTAATAAATATAAAGTTGGAAAAAATAGAAAAGTGGTTTTCTGCTGGAATTCAACCGACAAAAACTGTTAAAAGTTTATTAAAAAAACATAAAAATAAATCTAAATTAGTTTAATTTATTGATTAATGAAATTTGATATTATAACTATTTTTCCTCATTTTTTTGATAATTTTATTAATAATTCTATTACCAAGAGAGCTTTAGATAAAAATAAAATTCAAATTAATTTACATGATTTAAGAAAATATAGTCAAAATAAACATCATCAAATTGATGATACTCCTTATGGAGGAGGAACGGGTATGTTGCTTTCTTTTCCTCCTTTTTATGAATGTTTAAAACAAATTAAAAAAAATAATTATACAAAGGTTATTTTATTAACTCCTCAAGGTAATTTATTAAATCAAAAAAAAGTTATTGAATATTCTGAAAAATATCATCATTTAATTATTTTATGTGGTAATTATGAAGGTGTAGATGAAAGAATTTTACAGTACATCGACGAAGAGGTTTCAATAGGAGATTATATTTTGACTGGTGGAGAGATAGCTGCAATGATTTTAGTTAATTCAATAACAAGAATTCTTCCTGGAGTAATTAAAAAAGAATCTTATATTCAAGATTCACATCAAAATGGATTATTAAAATATTCTCAATATACTAAACCTCAAAATTATAAAAATCATAAAGTTCCTTCTGTTTTATTGTCTGGTGATCATCAAAAAATAATAAAATGGAGAAAGAAAGATAGTTTGAGAAATACTTTTTTAAAAAGACCAGAATTATTAAATAAGATTAAATTAGATCCAGAATCTGAAAAGTTATTAAAAGAAATAAAAAATTAAAAAAATTAAAAAAAATATTTTTTTGTTTTTTAAAATAAAAATAATAAAAGAAATAAATAAAAGGAAAATTTTATATGGATTTAAAAGGACAACAATTGATTGATTCAATTAATATAAAAAAATTAAGAACTGTTTCTGATTTTAAAGTAGGGGATTTTGTTAAGGTTTTTACTAAAATTGAAGACGGAAACAAAAAAAGAATTCAAATTTTTGAAGGATTAGTTATAAGTCGAAAAGGTAGTCTTATTTCAGAAACTTTTACTGTAAGAAAAGTTTATTCCGGAGTAGGAGTGGAACGTACTTTTCCTATTCATTCACCTTCTTATGAAAAGGTAGAAGTTATTAGGCGTGGTATAGTTAAAAGAGCTAAACTTTATTATGTTAGAAATTTATCAAATAAAGCTATTAGAATTAAAGAAAACAAAATAAAATAATTTCATTTCAAAAATTATAAAATAGAGAGTGTTGTTTTTTTGTGTTTTTATTCGAAGAATTAAAATTTCGTAATTTAATAAAAGATTATAGTGATAAAAAAAAATTAAAAAAATTGTTAAATCAAGATAAAATTTTTTTTTATTGCGGTTTTGATTCTACTGCGGGATCTTTAACAATAGGACATTTAGTCCATGTTGCACACCTTTAGGTGTTTGGACTACAGGTCCAAAAACTTTACGTTTCGCCAGTGAGTCTAATTCATTTTGCATGGCTTCTTTCCATTTTGGCCAATCATCCCTCCGTCGACATTCTTCGACGG
>NZ_JAUZJP010000016.1:0-7202 GCF_032886435.1 Candidatus Phytoplasma stylosanthis | reverse complement strand
TGTTGGCCTAAACTAACTTCCTTGTTCGTGTGAAGAGCCTTGATTAAAACTTTTTCCAAAACTTTAAAAAATTGTTCCGCTTCATAAACACTCACTTGACCTTCTTGAGCAAGAGCTTTTATTAATGCTTCTTTATTCATTTTTTCTTTATTCATTTTTATTCAAACCTTCTTTCGTTATTTGTCTCACTTTTTGATATTTTTTTTAAAAAGATTAATTATTTTAACTTCTTTTTTTAATTTGGGAAAAAATTGAAATGTTATTCTTTCATGTTCGGGAATATGGATAGTTTCATTTCTTTTTTGAGGATTGATGATTGTTCTTTCTTTACTTTTTTTGAAAGCAAATTTTCCAATGGAACGAGAAACAACTACTTCATCATAATTTAAAATTCCCTCTAATAAAGCTATTTCAAATGTTTTATACAACTTTTTAGCTTTTTCAAATTTTATCTTTTCTATCTGGGCAATATTTTTAATTAATTCTTTTTGTTTTAAAACTGTTTTAGTCATTTTTTTTAAAACCTTCTTTTATCATTTTTTTATTTCTAATTGTTTTAATTTTCTTTTACTCATTTTTTTTTCTCCTTTTTTTGGTTATTAAGAACTATATTCATGTTTATAATATCTGTCGTGGAATAACCATAAGTTATTAATTCTGGTACTGAAAAAAGAGCTTTGATCTTAGAGTCAAAGAATAACCATCTTATTGCATTCTTTCCACTGGTCGTTGAAAATGACTATAATATTTTTTTAAATTTTTGCGATCCATGTTTTAAAAAACCTTCTTTCTTTTTTTAATTTTCTTTTTCTAAAATAGGAATATTATTGAGAGAGGGAACCATTTTTTCTAATTGATGAACTTTCACCATCAATCCTTTTATTAAATTAACTATACGTTCAAACCAATCTTGTTGTTGGGAAAATCTTTCATAACTACTTTTTTCTAATTCTTTTATTTCTGCTTCCAACTCTTTTATTTTTTTTGCTAAGAAAAACATATTCGGAGAGGAAACAAAAGAACTAGTTTCTTCGAACTTTGAGGATGAGATATTAAGCTCATCTGTTGGTTTTGGAAAAATATAAAAGATGAACCATCCCAGAGTTGAACCTATTAAAACACAAAATAGGAATAATGATATTTTTTTAAAAAATGTTAAAAACTTTTTTTTCATTTTTCTTGTTTTTCCTCTTTCTTTTCAAATAAAGTCCTATAATGAGTTAATAAAGCCTTAAAGGCTAACCTTTCTTTTTTCATCTGCACAATAAAATTTAAATCTAAAGTTATTTTGGCTAAATAATAATCTGTTTCTTGAAAGTAAACTAAAAAATAAGCTAATTTAGCTTCTGAACAATAAAGACCACATTGAATTTGGGCCCAATAATAAGGAGGAACAATTTTTTTTTGGATAAATTCTTGCCAACTATTCCCTTTTTCTAAAGGACATTTGATTTCTAACATGGTTTGGGAAGGAGCGTGATAACCATCTAAAGAAGCAGAAAAAAGATCTTTGATAAAAACAGCAGGTTCATAATTTTTCTTGGTTAAAACAGAAAAGAATAAATTAGCCTTTGGTTCTGTTTTTTTGCCATGTTCCATCGCTTCATTGGTCACAAAAGGTTTTTTAAAAAGTTTCTTTTTAATTAACTCTTCTTTGGTCTCATAAGGATTTAAACCCATAATGGTTCCGATTTCAGAAGCGTTAATATAATGTTGACGGTGTTTAAACCAAGCCCAACTATTTTGTTTTAAATCTATTTTTTTCATTTAGTAAAAATCCTTTTCTTTTCTTCTGTTGATTGATCAACTAATGTTGATTGATCAAAAGAATAAAATTGACACATTTTTTTTAATTTATGAATAATTCTTAAAGCCCTCATTTTTTCTTTTTCTTCGGACTTGATTATAAAATAATGCATTAACTGCGGGAGATCAAAATTGGAATTGATAAAAGTATGAGCTTTTTTTTCATAACGCATATCTAAAAGAGGAAATAAAATATTATCTCTTAAATAAGGAGTAAGTGCTTCCGCTCCTAAATTATCTAAAAACAAATAAGGAATCTAGGATAACAAATTCATCTTTTTATCTATTTTCTCATCATATAAATGTTCTTTTATTTGACGAGTAAGATGAATCATTTTTTCTTGGTAAGCCAAAATCCGTGTTGTTTCTGTGTCTTGGTAACGAATACTAAAATAAGGTTTAGTAATTAAAACAGATTGATAGTTATTGTAAGGATCTGGATTTTCTTTTTTTTCTAAATAATGATTCAGTTGAATTAAATCTCCTTCTTCATAATCTTCTCCATAAACTAAATCTTTGGTTTCAAGATATTTTTTCATTTTTTCTTGTACTTGGTTTAATAAATTATTCATTAAATCACTCATTCTTATTTATCACCTAACTCAAAATAAGAAATTTTATGCTCATCTTCTTGGAAAGGACCCCCAAATCTTTTCTTCCTCTTTTTGAAGCATCTTCGTAAAAGGATGAAGGAATAATTCTTTTACTTCTAATTTCTTTTCTTCTTGATAAAATTGATAATTTTAGGTTAAAGCAGGATTAAGTTTGATTTGAAAAGGAGGATGTGACATTTCTTGAAAGATAATTTCCAAAGTTCCGACATCTTGATAATTTAAATATAAAATAGCTAAAGCCAAATTATAATTAGTTTTTTGATGAAAAAGAAATATTCTCCACTTTTTTTTCTCTTTTATCAAATGATTAATAATTTGTTTTAAACAAAATAATTTTTTTATCATTCTTTTATGAGACTCTCTTTCCGTTTGACTCCAAAAGAAAAAAGTCAAACTGTTTTTTAGTAAACAATTTGACTTTATTTTTTCGTTTAGAATCAGTTACGTTTTGATGGGTCACAACCGTGTAATAAATAATAAATAAATAAAAAAAAAACAAAGACTATGAAATTATCCTTCAAATTATCTTAATTAATTTAAATAAAATTTAAAAATTCCTTATTTTTATATCATTATTAAAATAATTAAAGTAAAAATGCTAGAATAATATATAATAACATTTTAGTTATTTAGTACTAAAAATTAAAATTATAAAAATAAAAAAATATTTAAAAAATTTAAAATTTAAATGAAATTAAAATATTACTTTATTATAAAGTGTAAGGATAAAAAATAACCTTGTTATGAAATCTCCAAATTTTTTAGAATATATAGATAAATTAGCTGAAGAATACCAATTAACCAGAGAACAAACAATAGAAGCATTTGAAAAAAGTTTAATTTCTGGTTGTAAAAAAAGTTGTCAAGTCAAAAGTTGTAAATTAATTTTTAATGAAAAATATGAAGAATATTTTTTATTTAAAGAATATTTTGTTTTAGAACCACAAAATGAACAAAATGAATTTGACGCAATAGAAACTAAAAAAATAACTTGCATCAATTTAGAAAAAGCGAAAAAATTAAAAAAAAACGCTCAAATAGGGGATATTATCCATGTTGAAATAGATCCAAAAGAATTTAGTTTTTATGCTAGTAAAGATTTTAAAAATAAATTTAATGAAGAATTAATTAAATTTAAAAGAGAAAATATTTTCCATTTTTTTAAAAATTATGAAAAAAAAATAATTAACGGAAAAGTTATTTCAATTAAAGAAAAATTTTATACTTTAGAGTTAGAAAAAGAATTACAAGCTATTTTATTAAAAAAAAAAGCACTACCAGAAGATAATTTTTCTATAAACGAAAGAGTTCAAGTTTATGTAATAGAAGTTCAAAAAACTACTAAATTACCTAAACTATTATTAAGTAGAACACATACTCATTTTGTTCTCGAAATCTTTAAAGAATTTATTCCTGAAATCCAAGAAGGAATAGTTGAAATTATAGAAATAGCAAGAATTCCTTCAATAAGGGTAAAAATTGGGTTATTATCTCATAATAAAGATATTGAACCTATTGGTTCTTGTATAGGAAAAAAAAATACCAGAATTCAAAATATTATCAAAATTTTAAAATCTGAAAAAATAGATTTATTTTTATGGAGCGACAATCCAGAAGAATTAATAAAAAACGCTTTACAACCAGCAAAAATCAAAAAAATAGAAATAATTAATGAAAAGAAAAAAATAGCTTCTGTTTTTGTCGAAAAAGAACAAATTTCTTTAGCCATAGGAAAATTAGGAAGCAATGTTCAATTGGCATCTCAAGTAACTAAATGGAATATTTCGATTAAAAATATTTAGTTTTTTGTGATAAAAATAAATTTATTTAAAAATTTTTTTTATGATATTATTTTTTAAAAATTATATCTATTTATCGTTAGTTAAAAAAAAAATTATTTTTTAAATTTAAAAATCAAAAAAACACAATTTTTATAAGAAATTTTATAAGAAAGTTAAAAATAAAATATGAATAAAAAAAAAAACAATGAACTTTTAGATACACAAATAAAAGTTAAAAGTTATATTTTTGACCCCTTACATACCGTTCAAGATTTAGCAAATATTCTAGGAATTTCAAATGTTTTTTTAATCAAAAAATTCTTAGAATTAGGAATTAAAACTAATATTAACCAAGTTTTAAATAAAGAAGATGTAAAAAAATTATGTTTAAATTTAAATATTGAAATTATTTTTGAACAAAAAGAAAATGTTAAAAATATATCACAAAAAAAGACAAAGGAAAAACAAGAAAAAAATAATAATTTAATTCCTAAAACACCTATTGTTATAATTATGGGTCATGTAGATCATGGTAAAACTACCTTATTAGATACTATTAGAAAAACTCGCTTAATTGAAAAAGAGTTTGGAGGAATAACTCAACATATTGGCGCTTATGAAATTACTTATGAAGATAAAAAAATAACTTTTATAGACAGTCCTGGTCACGAAGCTTTTTTTAAAATGCGTTCGCGTGGAGCTAAAATAACAGATATTTGTCTTTTAATAGTTGCCGCTGATGACGGTGTAAAACCACAAACTATTGAATCAGTTAAACATGCTCAAGAAGCTCAAGTAGAAATAATTGTTGTTATTAATAAAATAGATAAATTAAGCAATAAAAAAGAAAATATTATGACTGATTTGTCTAATTTAGGATTAGTTCCTGAATTATGGGGCGGAAAAACTCCTTATATTGAGATATCTGCTTTAAAAAAAGAGGGTATAGATGATTTATTAAAAATGATTTTATTGGTTAGTGAGATCAAAAACATTCAAACAGATTTAACTCAAAAATCAGAAGGAGTCGTTTTAGAAGCTGGTTTAAATAAAAATCAAGGTCCTTTTGCAACTTTTATTTTATCCAAAGGAATTTTAAAAGTAGGAGATATTGTTGTTATCGGTGATGAAACTTACTGTAAAATTAGATCTATTCAAGATGATTTAAAAAATAATATTAAAACTGCTTTCCCTTCACAACCTGTTTTGATTACAGGTTTAGAATCAGTTCCCAAAGCTGGTGATTCTTTCACAAAAATAAATGATAAAAAAAAAGCAAAAAAAATAATTGAAAAAAAACAACAATTATTAAAAGAAAAAAGTCAACAAAAAAACGAATCTAGTTCAACAACATATGACAATATTTTTTTAACAAAACCAGATGAAGAATTTAAGTTTTTAAATGTCATTATCAAAGCTGATACCCAAGGTAGCTTAGAAGTAATTACAGAAAATTTAAATCAATTAAACATTAAAAAAGTAAAGGTTAATATTATAAAAGCTTCTGTAGGTATGATTAATCAAAATGATATTAGTTTAGCACATACTTTTAATTCTTTATTAATTAATTTTAATAATCCTATTAGTAATGTTTTAATAAAAACAGCTCATCAAAATAAAGTAGATATCAGAAATCATAACATTATTTATAAACTCACAGAAGATGTGATAGAAAAATTAAAAGAATTAGTTGAACCAGTTTTAGAAGAAAAAGTAACAGGTCAAGCAGAAATTCAGAAAATTTTTAGCATAAGTTCTGTTGGGAATATTGCGGGTTGCTATGTTATAAAGGGGACGATTTTTAATAATTCTTTAGCTAAAGTAATTAGACAAAATGAAGTAATTTATAAAGGAAAAATTGTTTCTTTAAAACATTTAAAAAACAATATTGCTAGTGCGCAACAAGGACATGAATGTGGTATTTTGTTAGATAATTTTAATAATTTTCAAATTAATGATATAATAGAATCATCCAGAATAGAAAAGGTAAATAGTTAATATGAATGATATTTCAAATAAAAGAAGAGCTAGTTTAATTCATGAATCACTAGTAAATATAGTCAATAATGTGATTAAAAATGAAAAAATAGGTTACATTAATTTAACAGGCGTGGATCTATCTAATGATTTGTCTTTTTGTAAAGTTTATTTTACAATTTTAAATGATAGAACAGAAAATATAAATGAATCTTTTAAAATTTTAGAAAAAAATAAGAAAACAATTCGTATGAAATTAGCTAGTGAAATACAAAATATGAAAAAAATACCTGATTTAATATTCAAATACGATAAATCTTTAACTTATGGTAAAAAAATTGACAAACTTTTGGATAATATTATAAAATAAGTATATTTAAAAAAAGGATAAATTACTATTTATCCTTTTTTTACTTTATAAAGATTTTTAAAAAGTAAGAAAGTAATTAATAAATATGCTATATGCCGAAATCATAATAGACATGAAAATCCCTTATTCTCACAAATGTTTTGATTATATAATTACAGAAAAACAAAAAAACAAAATCAAAAAAGGAATGAGAGTAATTGTTCCTTTTGGAAAAAAAAATAATCTTCGCTTAGGATATATTTTAAAAATAAAAGATAAAAGTGATTTTGCTAATAAAAAAATTGAAGATGTTTTAGATCAAAAACCTTTTTTAAATGATGAACTTTTTTTACTAGCAGAAGAAATATTAAAAATACCTTTTGTTAATATAGCTTCTGCTTATGGTACTGTTTTGCCTAGAAGTTTTTTAACCACTTATTTTCAAAAAATTCATATTTTAGAAGAAAACAAACTACCTCAAGAAATAAAAAATTATTTAATCAAAAAAAATAAAATTATAAGTTTAAAAGATAGTTTTATTCCCAGAAAAGAATTATTGAAACTGCAAAAAAAAAAATTATTGAAACACAGATTATTTTTAATAAAAAAGATTATCGACCACAACCTCAAAATTTTTATTATCTGAATCCTGAATGGAAAAAAATCCCCAATTAC
>NZ_JAUZJP010000015.1:0-7521 GCF_032886435.1 Candidatus Phytoplasma stylosanthis | reverse complement strand
AAAATATTTTTTTCTTTATTGTAAAAAATAGAGTTCATAACTTCCCCTACTTTAATTTTTTTAATATTTTCTTTGATATTTTTTAAATTTTTTTCTAAAGAAATACTTATATCAAAAGTTAAAAGAACTATATAAATTTCACCGATATTTTTAGTATTTATTATTTTAATATTTAAATGATTTTTTTTCTTAGCATATTTTTTTAAAATGTTAATATCTTCATATTTATTAGGCAACAATATTATATTTTCAGAATTGACATTGTTGAATATTTTATCTAAAACTTTTATTAAAGAATTTTTTTGTTTCATATCAATAATATAATCAACTTTGAGTTCTTTAAAAATATTTTTTATTTCTTCGCTATCACCAAAAGTAATAATAAAATATTTATTTTCTTTTTTATTATTATTTTTTTTATAATTATCTTCAATAAAATATTGATTTTGTTTTCCAATGTCATCGATTTTAGATTTTATTAAATCTCCATAAAGTAATAGTTTTTTTAAAATAAGTTCATTTTCATTAGTATGAATATGAATTTTTAATAAATCATTATATTTTAATAAAATTAAAGAATTTCCGTATTTTTTCATTTTTTCCTTATGTTTTTCAATAGAAAAATTATTAGGATCTTTTAATTTAATAATAAATTCTGTGCAATAACGATATTTCAAATTTTTAATTTTTTTAATATTATGTTCTTTTTTTTCATCAAAATTAAAAAAATTAACATCTTCTTTTTTGTCTTCTAATTCTACATTTTCTAAATAAAGTAACATTCCTTCTAAAATAAAAATAAAACCTGTTCCTCCGCTATCTACAACATTAAATTCTTTTAAAATAGGTAATAAATTAGGAGTTTTTTTTAAAGATTTTTTTGCATTTTCAATAATTATTTGAAGTGCTTCTTTTATTGTTCGAATTTCTTTTTTTTTATTTTTTGTATTATCTATAGATTCTCTTAAAACAGTTAAAATGGTTCCTTCAACAGGTTCTATTACTGATTTGTAAGATTTTTGATAACCAATAATCATAGAATCTATCAATTCTTCAGCATTAATATTATTTTTTTTTAAATTGTTAATATGTTCATGGAAACCGGCAAAAAATTGAGATAAAATAACACCAGAATTACCTCTTGAACCTATCAAAAGAGCATTTGATAAAACTTTACTTATCTCTATGATTGAAGAATTATTAATTAATTGAATTTGGCGAACGCCTTCCATCATAGTCATTTGCATATTAGTTCCTGTATCTCCATCTGGAACAGGAAAAACATTTAAGTTATTTATTTTTTGATAATTACGTTTTAAATTTAAAGTTCCATTTATAATCATTTTTTTAAATAAATGGCCATCGATTGTTTTAACATCTACCATATTATTTTAGTTTTTTATTATAGTCCTTTTATTTTGTAAATGTTTTTTTATTTTATCATTTAAAAATTAATTGTTTTTTTTAGTTATTAAATGGTAATATAAAAAAATAAATTAATAAAATTAAGTATATCATAATTATAACATATCAAAAAAATTATTTATAAAGTTATTATTTATATAAGTTTCAAAAAATTAAACACAAATTTTTAAATATAAATATAATAGTTAATAAATTTTTTTTTGATATGTTATAATTATGATATAAATATTTTAATATATTATTGCTGTTTTATATAAATTTATAAAGGATTTAAAAAAATGAGTAAATGCTATATTACTGGTAAAACAACTTTATTCGGGAATAAACGTAGTCATGCTATGAATGCTACTAAAAAAATATGGAAAGCTAATTTACAAAAAATTAGAATTTTGAACAAAAAAGGAAAAAAACAAAAAATTTATATCTCTGCACGTGCTTTAAAAAAATTAGAATTAAAAAGAGTTTAATATTTTTAATTCTAATTTTTTTTTCAATTGATAATTTCTAATATATGATTATTAAAACATGAAAAAGGACTAGATAAAAATAAAACAACAAAAAAAGATAAAAATAAAAGAGAATCAAAACGATCTAATATTCCTCCGTGGCCTGGTAATATGCTATCAAAATCTTTTATAGAAAATTCTCTTTTCAACTTAGAAGCAATAAGATCTCCTAAAGGAGAAATAATACAACTTAGTAAATTAAAGATTAAAAAATAAAAAATATTATAAATATTAAGCCTATTAGCAAAAAAAAGTAAAATTATAATAAAAGTAACAATTAGACCAATAAAAAAACCTTCCCATGTTTTTTTAGGACTAACTTTAGAAAATAATAAATTATGACCAAACAAAAGACCACCTAAAAAAGAAAAACTGTCGCTTGAAATGGTAATAATAAAAAGATAAAAAAACCATTTATAATTTAAAAAAATTAAAGTAAAAAAACAAGTACTACAAAAAACAATATATAGTAAAATTAAAAAAAGAAAAGTTAGATTTTTTATTTTAAAATCTTTAATAAATAAAAAACACATCCATAAACAAAATAAAAAAAATAAAAAATATTCTAATTTGTCAAAAAGAAAAATTATTTTCAATAATGAATATTTTTTTTCATAATTTTGGATATTATATTTTTTATATTCTATGAAAAAATTAATCAATAAAGATAAAAAATAAAAAAAATTGAAAAAAACAGAAATAAAATAGATTATTTTTATTTTTTTTTTTAATTTTTTATCTATATTTAGCATTTCTTTTGTAGAAATAAAAACAATTATTAAAATAAAAAATAAATTAAAATAGAGAAAAAAAAAAGAATTGTATTTATTATCAATTAATGTAAAAAAATAAAAACAAAAAAAATTTAGTAAAAAAAGTATAAAACCAATAAAAATTTTTTTATTAACAAATAATTTTTTATTCATTTTAAATTTTTAACAATTCATTATTTTTTTGTTTTGTCTCTTTTTCGATTAGTTCAATATATTTATTATTTAAATTTTGTATTTCTTTTAAAAATAATTTTTCAAAAGCTTCATTTAATTTCATTTTTTTAATTTCTTCGTTCCATTTACGGCGAATGTTTCTGATAAAAACTTTAGTTTGTTCTTTTATTTTTTCTACCTCTTTTGTTAAAGCTTTTCTTTTTTCTTCTGTTAAATGAGGAAACAATAATTTTATAATTGTACCATCATTCTGAGGAGTAATCCCTAAATTAGAATTAAAAATAGCTTTTTCGATTTCGGAAATCAAAACATGATCAAAAGGTTTAATATGGATTTGGTTACCGTCTACTACATTAATTTTACTAATATTTTTTAAAACCATTTCTGCACCATAATAATTAACAGTTATTTTATCTAATATTTTGGGATTTGCGCTTCCTGTACGAATAACATTGAATTTATCTATCATTGATTCTTTAATTGTTGACATTTTCAATTCTATTTTTGTTAGAATTTCCTTCAATAAATTTTCCACATTTTTCCTCCTTAGAAGTAATTAAAGTTCCTATATTTTCTTTTAAAATAACTTTTTTTATATTCCCCTTGATATTCATATCAAAAACTAAAATATCAATTTTATTTTCCCAACATAAAGAAACAGCAGTTATATCCATAATATTTAATCTTTGATAAATAATGTCTTTATATTGAAGATTTTTTAATAAAACAGCGTCATCATATTTTTTAGGATCTTTATTATAAACACCCTCAACTCCGTTTTTAGCCATTAAAATGGCATCTACATTTAATTCTGCTGATCTTAAAGCTGCAGCTGTATCTGTAGAAAAATATGGTAACCCTAAACCTGCTCCTAAAATAACAACTCTATTTTTTTCTAAATGTCGAATCGCTCTTTCTTTGATATAAGGTTCTGAAATTGCTGTAACAGAAAAAGCTGTCATTACTCTAGTTTCAACTTGTAAATTATTTAAAGCATCTTGTAGAGCCAAAGAATTAATTATTGTTCCTAACATGCCCATGTAATCTGATTGACTTCTGACCATTCCTAATTCTTGACCCAAAAGTCCTCTCCAAATATTACCAGCACCTACAATAATAATAATTTCTATATTTAAATCTTTAATTTCTTTTATTTCTTCGGCTATTTTTTTCACTATTTGAGGATCAATGTTAAAATTTTTTCCTTTCAATGCCTCTCCACTTAATTTTAAAAGAATTCTTTTAAACATTAATTTCCTCTCCTTTTCTTAAAAAAGTGATACTTATTAAAAAAATATAAAATTATTTATTGTTTAATTTACTTTTTCCCCCCTACTTCAAAAAAATAATAACCAATAACATTAGTTTTATTTTTTAATAAATATTCTTTAACTTTTTGTTTATCATCAATATAAAAAGGTTGTTCTAATAAACAATTTTTTTCTTTAATTGAATTTAAACTATTATCCACTATTTTATTTAAAATATCATCACTTAATGGTTTATTTATATTTTTTTGTTTAATTTGTTGTAATAATTTTTTTCTTTCTTCGAGGATAAAATTTTCTTCTACTGTTTCTTTACTGAGAAATTTAGGTTTCATTCCTACTATATGAACTGGTAAATGTTCTTGTACATCTGGCGAACAATTTTCTAAATGAACCAAAGAAGATATTTTTCCACCTTGATGTTTATAAAAACCAAAACTTTCTTTTTCTTTTTTATAAACTACTTGAATTCTAGATAATGAAATTTGTTCTTTTATTACGAAAGATTTTTCTAAAATCATTTCTTGAACAGTTTGGCCATTTTTATAATAATTTAAAAAATCATTTAAAGTTTTAATAGATGGTTCTGCTTCTAATAAAAATTCTCCTATTTTATTGTATAATTCAATAAAATTTTTATTTAAAACAACAAAATCTGTTTCTGCATTAAGTTCATATAAAATTGCTTTATTGTCTTTAACAATTACGTTAGTTAAACCTTCTTTATTTTCTTTAATTTTTTTATTTTTAAAATAAAAAAGACTTTTTTCTTTTAATAAAGAAAAAGCTGCTTCGAAATCTCCATTTTTTTGTTCTAAAGCTTTTTTACAATCTTGAATTCCTGCTTGTGTTTCATCTCTTAATTTTTTAATTAATTCAATTTTTATTTTCATTCTTATTTCCCCTTTTTTGTAAATAAATAAATCTTAATGTTACATTTTATTTTTTATCCTTATTTACATAAAAAAAGATGCTAAAATAACATCTTTATAGATAATTGAAAAAAGAAAAAAACTAAAATATCGTTTTAAATATGTTATCTAATAATAATTTATTAATTTATTGTTTTAAATATTTATTTAATTATTTATTTTTTTGTTATTTTCTGTTTTCGTTTCATTATTTTTTTCGTCAAACTTGTCTTTAGATTTTTTGCTTTCTGCTTCGATAACTGCATTTGCAATAATATTTGCAATCAATTTTACTCCTTTAATAGCATCATTATTAGCTGGAATAACATAATCAACTAGATCCGGATCACAATCGCTATCAATAATTCCGAAAATTTTAATATTTAATTTACGTGCTTCTTTGATCGCTAAAATATCTTTTTTAACATCAATTACAAAAATAGCTTGTGGTAATTGATTCATTTCTTTAATACCACCTAAAAATTTTTCTAATTTTTCTCTTTTTTTAACTAATTTAGAAACTTCTTTTTTAGTTAAATTTTCCCATAATCCTTTTTTTTCTTGATTATACAAATCTTTTAAAAAATTTATTCTTCTAAAAATAGTTTGAAAATTAGTGAAAGTACCACCCAACCATCTATGAACAACATAATATTGTTTAGATCTTTGAGCTTCTTGTTTAATAATTTCTTGAATTTGTTTTTTTGTCCCTAAAAACAAAATTTTTCCATTTGAAGAAATTATTTCTATCATTTTTTTATAAGCAAATTCAATATGTTCGATAGTTTTTTTTAAATCTATAATGTGAATTTTATTTCTAACAATAGGAATTCCACTATCATTTAGAGAAAAAAGAAAAGGTTTCATTCTATAATGGCATTTTCTAGCTGCATGTCCAAAATGAATACCTGATTCTAAAAGTTGTTTAATAGAAACTACAGACGACATAAATAAAAAATTAACTCCTTTTAATATTTTTTTGTTTCTAAAAATTAGAAAATAAAATAATTTAAATTAATCTATATAGTGCAGTTATTATTTTTTTATATTATATTTTAGTTTTTAGAAGTATATAACTATATGTTTTATAATTATAATTTTTAATTAATTAAAATTAATATTTTAAATTCAGTATTAGATTATAAGATAGCATACCGATTTTATATTTTACTAAATCAAAATCTAAAATAATTTTAACATATTTTACTATTTTTTTATCATTTATATAAAGTTATAATGTTGTACTTATTTTTATTAAAATAAAAATTTTACTTTATTTTTAATAAAAATAAATTAAATTTTGTTACTATTATTTTTTTCAAAATATAAAATTAAAAATAATTTTAAAATTTCAAAAAATAATAAAAATTAACAAAAAAAATTAAAAACTATCAATAATTAAGTTTTAACATTATGGGAAAATTACTAAAAAATAAAAAAATAGTTAAATTGTTTATAAATAACAGTTTGACTATTTTTTGAATTAAAAAACACAATAAGTTTTTAAAAAAATTAAGTTATTTTACAAAAAAAGAAAATTTATAATTTTTAATTTTTATAAAAAATAATCATAAATCCGTGTCACATCAAAATATATCTCATTAACCAAGTCTCAAATAAAGTCAAATTGTTTACTAAAAAAACAGTTCGACTTTTTTTCTTTTGGATTCAAAACCGAATGAGAGTTTAATAAAAAATAAAAAAATATTTATATGGTTTAAAAGAAATTAAAAATAAATTGATGATGAAAGAGAAAAGAAAATGGAAAATTTTTTTGTGTTCTCGAAGCACTAATTATAATTTAGTTTTAGTTATTTTATTTTATACTTAAATTATCAAGAGATATAAAAAATATAAATATATTATTATTTTTTAATAATATCTTTTTAAACAAGAATGCTTTAAAATGTTTAAAATCGTTAAAAAATTAAAAATAGAATTATAAATTGAAATAAAAAAATAAAAAAAATTTTTACTTAGTTTATAATTTATAAATTATTTTTTTAGTCTAATGTTCTTAGATTCTAAAACTTATAAATGGGGTTTATAGATAAAAATTTTTTTTATATATATTTTCTATATATGTTTTCTTTTTTTCTTTTTTCTTTTTTTCTTTTTTCTTTTTTTTTATTAAAAAAGAAAATTTTAAAAATAAAAAAAATTAAAAATTTTTTTTCTGTGTTATCATATTTGTAATTAGTAAACAATTTAATTTCTAATTTTTTATAAATATTGCGACTTTCAAAACAGTTCTATTTTGGCACAACACAACCAAGGATAATAATTATTTTTTAAAATTAAATAAGTTAAAATGCTTTATACAATAAAAATAACTTATAACTATCGATATCGAAATAGCGCCTCCCCCAGAGGCTCTATTTTTCTTTTTCACCGCGAAATTTGTTTTAACTATAAACAAATGAAACATTGGTTCACTCCCAAACAGAATAAAAAGTTGGTTAGG
>NZ_JAUZJP010000014.1:0-8870 GCF_032886435.1 Candidatus Phytoplasma stylosanthis | reverse complement strand
GTGCTCAAATAAGTTCACCTTCTTATTTCTTAGGTAGTGAACAGGTAACATTCCGAATCAAACCGCCTTTCAGTAGTGTATTATCAAGAAAAGATTTAGGTTGGTTAGATAATAATGAACCTCAAACAATAAAAGATGTTATCTATAAATCAAATACTGGTTTAAATCCAGCTGATTTACAAATAACTGATATTAAATCAACAAGTTCTCAAATAAGTTCTTATTATAAAAAAAAAGAAAATTGTTTAAATAATAATTTTTTTATAATTTTATTTTTCATCTTTATTTTTGTTTTTTTTAAAATTATTTTTTTAAATAAAAAAAAAATTTAGATTTATTTAATTTTTATAAATAAAAAATCAACTTTAAAATAGTTGATTTTTATTTTATATTTTTTATTAATAAATAAAAATATTTATAATATAAAAAAATTTTAATTTTTTTAAAAATTCTTTTTTTTATAAAAAAAGAATCAAAAAAAAAATTTAAAATAAAAACTAATAAACAAAATACAAAAAAATGATAAAACAAAAAATTAAGTTTAATTTGAGTTGTGATAATTTAATTTCTCTGCGATTCGCTTTTTTTGTTGTTGTTTTTTAACATTTTTTTCTTTTTCATATTTTAACTCAAAAAAATGAAAAAAATTTTTATTTTTTTAAAAAATAATTTTATAAATTTTTTAAAATTTTATCTCTAATTTTTTCATAATCGTTTTTTTTTAATTTATTACTATTATCATTAAAAATTATTTTTAACTCTTCAGAAGAAAAACGAGGAAATAAATGAACATGATAATGCTGTATTGTTTGACCTGAAATTAAACCATTATTATTTAATAAATTAATTCCTGAACAATTAAAAGTTTTTATTAAAACCTTACTTATCTTATGAACTATCATAAAAATATGTTGAAAAACATTTTCGGGAATATCTTGAATATTAATATATTCCTCTTTAGTAGCTACTAATGTATGACCTTGAGTTGCTTGTATAATATCTAAAAAAACAATTACTATTTTATCTTCGTAAAGAATATAACCAGGAATTTCTTTTTTAATTATTTTAGTGAAAATAGTATTCATTATATAATAACCTCTTTTTTGTATAAAATAAAATTTTTATTTTAAAGAAAAAGATATTTTATTTATCAATATTTTTGATATTTTTTTTGATATTTTTAAAATTACATTTTGCTATTTTTTGAAAAAAAATTAAATTTTTTTTTTGATAAATTTGTTTAATTTGTTCATCTACTTTATAACTTGCTCCTAAAAACAAATTAATACCTATTTTTTTATTTATTTTTTTCATTTCATTTAAAAAAATACTTCTCGCAATAATAGAGGCTAAAGCGACACTCATATATTTAGAATCTGCTTTTGTTTCAAAAATAATATCTTTATAAATTTCTTTTTCTTCTTTTAAATAATTGAAATAGAGTTTATAATTAACAAATTGGTCTAAAATGACAATTTTTTTTTTTATTTTTTTGGAAATATTTAAAATTGTATGATTATGTGATAATGCTTTGATTTTATTTAAATTATAAATTTTATTTAATTTATTATATTCTGAAGGAGAAACAATTTTTACTTGATATAAAAATTTGCCTTTAATTTCATTCATTATTTTTTGAATTTGAAAGGGAGATAATTTTTTAGAATCTTTGATGTCTATTTGTTTTAAAAAAGGAATTTGTTTTTGATTAACCAATACAGCACAAAAAACGATTGGTCCAAAAACATCACCAGTTCCAACTTCATCAGATCCTATAATATTTTCATTTTGTTGTTCTAATGATTTAAATAAATTATTTTTTTCTAAAAAATGGCAATTTAAATTCTTTTTTATTTCTTGTTTTTTCATAATCATTTTTATTATTTTATATTTTTATAATATCAAAAATATAAAAATTAATATTTTTTTATATTTTAAACAAATTTAATTTTTAAAAAAATTATTATATATTTGAGAATTAAAATTTTAAAAATATTTAAAAATAATATTTAATAAAAGAACTATCTTTTTGTATAAAAAAGATTTTCAAATTTAAATTATTTTCTAATTTTTTAAAAATATATTTTAATTTAAGATTTTTTTATTTTAAACATTATATAAAGATAACTCAATATATTTTATTTATTTTTAGATAATTTTTTGTTTTCTGAATAATTAAATTTTAGAAATAAAAATAAATATTATTTATTAAAATACTATGAAATATTTTTTTATTATAAATATTTCTTTTGATTTATATTTTTTTTTGGAATTTTTTTAACAAAAAAAATATAATTTTGGGTAAAAAGATAATAAAATATAATAAAAATATTAAAAAGTAAGGTTTTTGAATAGTGTATACATGTTTTCCGATTATATTATCATAAGAAGTAGATTCATCTCTTCTTCCTTCGTTATTATCTCCTAATGTTATAATTTCTCTATTTTCTTTATTATTCTCTATTATTCTATGAATAATAGGATCATTTGTAATATTTTCATTTTTAAAAACAACAATATCGCCATCTTTATTTAAATCCGAAGAAGAAGGTTTTAAATTATAGCACTCTTCATCAGAAATTTTTTTAATTATAACTATATTTCCTTTTTCTATATCAGGAAACATGCTATTACTTGCAACTTTATAAAAATTGAAATAAGAAAAATTTAAAACTTTTTTATGATCTTTTATAGTGATATTTAAAATAAAAATAAAAAATATGTAAATAAAAAATAAATTAAAAAAAATATTAAATAAAAAAGATAACTTTTTTTGAAAGTAAAAAAAAATTCTTTTATAATTAATTTTATTATTCATTTTTATTTTGCTTTATAATACTTTCGTTTTTTGATATTTTTATAATATTTATTTTCTAAAAATTAAAAATAAATATTTAATTTATTTTGTGATTTATAAATAAATATTTAAAAAATTATTTTAATAATTACAAAATGTCTTAAAAATGATATTCATTAATAAGATAAATTATAAAAAAATATTTATTTTATTATTTGAAAATTGGCGGAGTAGAAGGGATTCGAACCCTTGCACCAATATCTTGGACTACGTCCTTAGCAGGGACGCCTCTTATAACCTACTTGAGTACTACTCCTAATTGGAGAAGAAAATTATTTTTAAAATATTCAAAATATTATATATTTTAATTATAATATAAATTTTGAATTTATATATAAAAACAAAAACATTTTCAATAAAATATTGAACTTAAAAAAAATATTTTTTAAAGATGAATATAAAAAAATTTCTTTTTTTTATTTATAAATATATTTCCAAAAAATTATTAAAAAAATAATATATTTAAAAAATAAAAAAGTTAATTTGATAAATGAAAAAAAATATAAAATATAAAAGTATTTTTTTTAATTTATTAATTCTTCATAAAATTTTCTACGATAGCATAATTTTTTTCTTTGATAACAACTAAATTTGTTTTAGTATAAGGGATAATATTAACAATTCTTTGAGGTGGAATAGCTATGACAAATTGCATTTTCAAACTATTAAAAAAAGACATCATTGATTCTATTCTAGATTCGTCCATGTTATTAAAAGCTTCATCAAAAAAAACTAATAATCCTTTATTTTCACTATTTTCTGATAATAATTGTTCAAAACAAATAGATATAATAATATAAAAAGGAACTTGGGTTTCTCCACCTGATTTTTCTCTAAAATTTTTGGAAAAAAAAGAAAAATTACCTTCTTGATCATAAATTTTAATATCATAACTTAAATAATTACGATAATCCAAAAAAGAATGATAAATATTTTCATATTCTTTTTCAAAATATATTATTTTTTGAAATAATTCATCTAAAAAAACATTTTTATAAGCATCATTGTTTTTTTCAATATATGAATTTATTTTGTCTAAATTATTGAAATCTGTTAAAAAAGAATAATATTTTTTATATTCGGGTTCTTCAGAAGGTTTAATAACAATTTGATAGTAATCGTTTCCAAAAGGTTTATTTTTTAAAACTTGATTCAATTTTTTGATTTGTTGTTGTGCTTCTATAATACTTTCTCTTAATTTATTAATAAATTCTTCTTTAAAAATAATCTCTGTTTTTAAACTTAATTCTTTAATTTCTTTTTCATATTCTATTAAATTTTTAGAATTAATTAAATTATATTCTTGCAAAAAAAAATAAAAATTTTCTAATTTAGGTTTAATATTAAATAAATTATAATTATTTATATATATTTTCATTAAAGAAATTAAATCTATTTGAAAATTATTTTTTTGCTTTTCTATTTTTTTATTTTCTTCTTTCAAAGTTTGAAATATTTTTTCATAATTATTAGGTTTTGTTTCTATATAAATATTTGATTGTGTTTGAGTATATTCTATTTTTTCTTTTTCTTCTGATAATTTTTTTTTTTCTAAAAAAATTTCTTGTTCTAAATTTTTAATTTTAATCTCACAAATATTTTTTGTATTTTTGGTTTCTGCTATTTGTAATAATATTTCATCTAATTTATTATTTTTATTTTTCTTATCTTCTTTTAATTTTATAATATTTTCTTCTATAATAATTATTTCATTATTATTTTTTAATTTATCTATTTCTTTTTGCAAATTAATGTTTTTATTTTCTATTTCTATTTTGTTTTTTAATAATTTTAAATAATTAAAATTAATAAAAGAATACATTTTATTTTTAGAAATAATTTCTATTAACTTTTCATTTTTGTTTAAATGTTCTTTTTTTTGGATTAAATTTTTTTTTTGAATATCTAATTCTTTTTCAATAATATCCTTACGTATTTTTGAAGAATTGATTCCTATATAAGGTATTTTATATATTTTAGGATTTATTTTTTTAGCAGTATAATTACTATATAACATAACTTGTGGAGTGATAGCTATTTTATGTTTTGTTAAATTTTCAATATTTGTTTCACACTTTACATTTGATAGTAATATCCTAACATATTTTAAAGCATTTGAATTATCACTTTTAATATAAGAAGCTAAACTATCATAATTAATAGGTATTTCAGGAATTTTTGATATATTTATTAAACCTATGTCATAAATTTTTAAATCATCTTGCAATTTACCGTATATTTTTAACGCAATATTAAAATATTTAGGATCAATAATTAAATTAAATTTTCTATATCCTAAAAAACCTTCTATTGCATTTCGCCAGATTTCATCTTTTATTTCTATTAATTCACACAAGGGATAAACAAAAATATTTTCATTGTATATTTTTTTTAATTCTTCTTTTAATAAAAGAATTATTTTATTAAAATTATTATTTTGAGAAAAAGAAGTATAATTAATCATTTTAATTTCATGATTATTATTATCAATTTTGTTTTGTAATATAATAATTTCTTTTTTTAAATTATCTTTTTCTATGTTAAAATCGATTATTTTTTTTGATAGATAATAAGATATTTTTTGAATATCATCTTTTAATGAAAGAAAATTTTCTTCTAATGTTATTTTTTGAAAAAAATTATTAATTTTAAAATAACTTTCTTGAAGAAAAGTATCATCACTTTCTAAAAATGATAATTTTTTTAAAATAATGACTTCTTCTTGAAGTTTTTTTTTAAAATCAAGTATTTGTTTTTCTAATTCATTTAATATTTTTTCATTTTGTTTTAAATTTTTTGTAAAAGAATTTAAATAAAAACTTAAATTATTTTGATTCTTATTAGTTTGTAAATCTAAAATATTATCATTTAAAATTTCTATGCTTTCTTTATATTTTGTTTTTTCTAACAACAAATTATCCAATTGTAAAGATAAATTTTCTTTTTGTTTGTTGAAATATTTCAGATCTGACTCGTTTTTTTTTAATTTCAATATTTTTTCAATTAAATTATTAATTTTTATTTTTTTTTCTAAAGAATCTATTTTTTTTTTGATTTGAACGATTTCTTCTAATTCTTTTAATTTTTTATTTTCAAATTCTATTTGATATTCAATTTTTTTTAATTGTTGGACATTATTTTTTAAATTATTTATTTTTATTGGGTTTTCTTCTAATAAAAAATCAAAAATAAATTTTTGAAGATTTAAAGGTTTGAAAGCTAAAGCTTTAGGTAATATTTTTAAATATTTAATTATATTAATTCCTAAATATTCGCCAATTGCAGTTTGATATTGTTTTTTAGTATCAAAAAAATTAAAATCTTTTTTATAATTTCTTAAATATTCTTGTACTTCTTTAGAATTTTTTGGTTCATTTTTAGAAACAAAAATTTCTGACTTTAAATTAAAACCAGAAATAAGATAAAATGATTCCTTTAAAATTCCTCTTAAGGAAAGTTCTAAAATACATCCAAAAATAGTATATTCATTTTTATTAGAATCATAAAACTCTAAAACAATATGTGTAATAACATCTTGATTTCTTAAAAATTCTTTATTTTCAAGTCCGATCTTTCCTTTGATATAACTTTCTAATGAGCGTTTAGCATTATCATTGGCCGCTATATTGAATTTAATATTATTTTTTTCTCCTATTAAAACATATTGTAAAGCATCTATTAAAGTTGATT
Source organism: Candidatus Phytoplasma stylosanthis (assembly GCF_032886435.1). Taxonomy (NCBI): domain Bacteria; kingdom Bacillati; phylum Mycoplasmatota; class Mollicutes; order Acholeplasmatales; family Acholeplasmataceae; genus Candidatus Phytoplasma; species Candidatus Phytoplasma stylosanthis. Next base: position 2,323 of record NZ_JAUZJP010000014.1, on the reverse strand, counting down.
TTCCTGAACCATTTTCTCCTGAAATTAAAACATTATCTTTAATTTCTATACTTTGAAAAGAAAATAAATGCCAATTTATTAATTGTATTTTAGTTAATTTTTTCATTTTAATTATTTTTATTTTCTTTAGAATTAAATATTTTTTGGTATTCTTCGATCATATCTAAATCAATTAAATAAATAATAGAAGGATAAATTTGAATAATCGAATCATCTTTTAGAATATCATTATCATCTATCAAATTGATTATATTGTGTTTTTTTAATAAAGATAAAATATTTTTTATCTTAGATTTATTTAATTTTTTTATTTCTTTATAATTGATATTATATAATTTGTGATAAATATCTTTTAAATAGATTTGAATAATATTATTAGCTGTAGTTTCTTTTTTATCTTGGAACAAAACTCTTAATATTAATAAAATTAAACTTTCTTCTTTTTTTAATTTTAATTTATTAAAATTGAGTAAGTTTTTTATAAAAATAACTCCGTCATATTTTTTAATTTCTAGCTTAAAATCTATTAATTTAAAAAAAGAAGAAAAAAGTTTTTCTTGCAGTAAAATAAAATGATAATCATTTATATCTTCTTTTTTTTGAATAGTTAAATAATTTACTTGAAATAATTTATTCACAATTCGAGAAAATATTTTTTTTTCTTGTTCTTTTATTTTTTTAAAATTATCAACAAAAATATCTATTTCTTTTTCTTTCATTTATTAAAACCTTTGATTTTTAAATAAAATAATAAATAATAAAAAATATTTTATCATTTACAATAACTAATAAAATTAATTAAAAATTTTTTTCAATTTTTTTGAAATTAACATAAATTATGTTTTTTAAAAAAATCAAACATTTTATTTTCATTAATATGAGGAGCTTTTAAATTTGATTTTTTAAAAATTTCGTCATATTCGGAATTTTCCATCGCAATACCAATATCAGCTAATTCTAACATTTCTAAATCATTACAACCATCACCGGTACAAATTAATTCATAATCAGGATATTTTTCTTTAATTTTTTTTACTCCATAAGCTTTTGAAATATTTTTTATTGTTAAATCGATATGATCATTCCAAAAATAACTATTAAAATAATTTAATTTTTTCAAAAAAGGTTCTATTTTATTTCTTTGTTCTCCGAAAATATTAATTAAGAAAATTTTTTTTTGTAAGTATAATTTATTATTAATAGAAATCATAAATTTTTTTTGCCATTCTTTTATTATCTCTAATTGTTTTATATCATTATTATAAAAAAAGGATGTTTCATCGATACTTACACATGAAGCGACAATTTTATTACCTTCAGAAGATAAATTTTGAATTATTTGTAAAATATTTTCTATATATTGAATATTAATAAAATTTTCATCGATAATTTTATTATTTTCTAAAACTAAAGCACCATTTGTAAGAACTAAATATTTGAAATAAGGCAAAAGATCACTAATGATATTTAAATTTTGATAATTTCTTCCAGTTGCGATGCCTAATATATTATTATTATTTTGATATAATTTCAAAATTAATTTTTTTGTTTGTGATAAAACTTTTTTTGAATTTTTGCTATATAAAGTTTCATCAATATCAAAAAAAAATAATCTTTTTTTCATTTTGATATCCTCTTTTTTTAAACATTATTTTTTTAATTTTTCTCTTGTATTCTTTAAATAAATTTTTAAATATAAAAAAAACATATATCTAATTGATTATATAGAAAAAATAAAAAAAAGAGATAAATTTAAAAAAATATTATTTGGTGTGGATAATGAGATTTGAACTCACAAGAGAAAAATTCTCACATGCCCCTCAAACATGCGCGTTTACCAATTTCGCCATACCCACAAAAAAATGAATCTAATTTTTATAATAAAAAATTAGATTCATACAAAAAAATAAATAATTTATTTTTTTCAAAAAAAATTATTCTAAAACAAAAACATAAGGATAAATTTCATTATCATTTTGTATTTTTTCTATTTCTAAATTAGGAAACTTTTTTTCTAAAAAAAATTCTATTTTTGATAAATTTTTTTTAGAAATATCATTTGAATCATAGAAAATAGTTAAAAAATTATTAAAATTATGAATCATTTTTTTTAATAAATTTTTGGTTATAATGAATAAATCTTTATTATTTTCTATAATTTTTTTTTTAAAAATAGATAAAAAATGTTCTTTGGGGAAAATATTTTTTTCTTTATTGTAAAAAATAGAGTTCATAACTTCCCCTACTTTAATTTTTTTAATATTTTCTTTGATATTTTTTAAATTTTTTTCTAAAGAAATACTTATATCAAAAGTTAAAAGAA
>NZ_JAUZJP010000013.1:0-10309 GCF_032886435.1 Candidatus Phytoplasma stylosanthis | reverse complement strand
TTAAAAAAAGAGTAAGTAACTTTTCTGTTTCTTCTGTTTTAACTTTTTTTAAAAATACTTTTTTGATCATTTTTTTCTCCCTACCATATTTTTAGGAAGGGTTATCTTTTTTTAAAAAACAAAAAAAGACCAATTTTACAATTGGTCTTTATTATTAATTATTTTCTTTATTTTTTATTCCATGTTATCGATGTAAACTCTTTATTTGGTTGTGTAGTGAATGGGGAGCAGTGCGATCCTTGACCATCCGGGCTTTTATTTCCGGATTAGTAAATTTAATTACTTAGTTTTAGGATTCTCCAAGTTACGCTAAATTTCTACCTTAATTCTTTAGGGGAAGTATCCTCGTTCAGAGGCTGATTCCAGGTTTCCTTTATCTGATAAACTATCCAATACTTATCTATAATATTGATAGACTCTGGACTATCTGGGTAAAGCAACTTACAGATAGGTTTATTAATTACATCCATTTTCCTTCTTAGGCCATTGCAGGTTTCTCCATCGAATTATTTGGTGGCGGAGTCTTCTTGACTAATTTGCTTTCGTCGCAACCCGCTTTTATGGTCTGCTCTAATCTGACATTCTTTCGTTTGTTAGACCGACCATATCCTTTCAGGGTTTATCGGCCCTGGCTATTGGTTAAATAGCACGAAATTTAGGCCTCTTTGGCGCCCAGATAAATAATATAATTTTGACATATTTTTTTAAAAAATCCTTTTATTTTAAAATTAAAATTAATTTATAATTTTACAATTTATATTCTATAATACTTTAAAAAAAATTATATTAAAAAATAAAAATTATTAAAATATTATTTTATTAAAATAAATCCTTAGATTTCCGATGAGGAAGCCAAAAAAATTATTGTCAATTTAATTATCTGTTATTTCAGTAAAGACAAGGTAAATTAAAAATTAAATTAGTCATTCATTTTTATTTTTTATCTAAATATCAAACGATAAGAAAAGAAAAAATTAAAAAAACTCTCCACTTATATAAAAAAGAAGATTGTAATTTTAAAATAAAAATGTTATACTTCTAATATTCAAAATGGTTTTAAAAAGGAGTTAATTATGGTAAATCCGGAAAATAAAATCAATGTTTTCGATGTTGCTCAGTTTTTTGTAAATAAAGATAAAAAAATAAATAAAACCAAAATTCAAAAATTACTTTATTATGCACAAGGTTATTATTTGGCCAGATATAATAAGGTTTTATTTCAGGATGCCATCGAAGCGTGGCCGTATGGTCCTATTATTTCTTCTGTTTATGCGGAAACTTTAAAACAAGAATTTCAAAAACAATATTATTTTGATTTTAGTTCGCAAATGACAAATTCCCCTTTTACCGAAGAACAAAAAGCAATTTTAGAACAAGTTTTTGATGATTTTGGTAATCTGAGTGATAAGCAACTTAGTAAAAAGACTTATAACGAATTCCCATGGAAAACAACTTATGATCCTCATAAATTATATTCGAAATGTATCATTAAACCATCTATTTTATCCCGTTTTTTTAAAATTAAGAAAGATTAATCTAAAAAATTTATGTCGATAAAAAGAGAAAAATATTTTGAAATAATTCAATTGTTAGACCAAATTATGACAAATTTTGAAAGTAATGGGCATTTTTTAAAAGTTTTTTACGAAACTAAATTTTCTGAAGATTTTATTAATTCTTATATTGCAGATCATTTTAAAAACATAGGCAAAAAAACTGATAGAGAATCAATAAAAGGTCATGGTAAAGTCGATGTTTTGGTTGATTATGATTATATTATTGAAACTAAAAATTATTATAATCAAGAGGATTTAGAATTTGTTTATAAGCAAGTATTACATAGAATGCATCATCGTTTTCTTTATGCTTCAATTGTTTTATTAGTAAATGGATTTCAAAAAAATAAATTTAAAGAAATTTTAGAAGAAATTAATAAATGGATTAATTTAAAAAATGGTAAAAAACAAAACCAAAAAACAAAATTTAATGATAATTTTTTGATTGTTAAAATACCAAACCCTGATACTGGTTATGATATTTTGCTTAACATTGCTTGTTATCATTTAGAATTTAACATCAACCATGCCAAAAAAAATTATGAAATTAATGATAAACACCGTAAAGAAATTCACAATCAAAGTCGTCAATTTATTCAATCACTTAGTCAAATAAATAGCTTTAATTTTAAAGACAAAGAAGAAATAGCAGCATATGTGAACAATTTAACAAAAGAATTTTTGAAGATTATGTCTTCTTGTTATGAATATAATGAATATTATTTAAGACCTAAAAAAAATAATAATTAACACTTTTTTTAGAGCATTTTTTGTTTTAATAATTAAAAAATAAAATTTTTATTTTTATTGTGTGATTGATGATATTTAATTAATTTAATTTTAAAAGTGTTAAAATTTTCATCATAGTTAAAGTTTTGTTACTTTTATTGATTTTTTAGACGAATCACAAAAATCCATAAAATATATCATTTTTTAATAAAAAATAATGTTTTATTTTTTTATTTAGTGTAAATTGAGATTTAATTTTTTTAGATTTTTGTTTATTTTATTCAATTAAAAGCTAATGGATTATAAATGTAATAAAATTAATTCGCAATGCTTCCCATTCGTTACACAACCAAATGAAGAGGTTACAGTGATAACATGGAATAAAAAATAAAGAAAAGAATTAATAATAAAGACCAATTTTAAAGTTGGTCTTTTTTTGTTTTTTAAAAAAAGATTATAATATAAATATACATTGTTGAATTATTCTTGTTTTTTAATAAATAAAAAAAGGGGTAAAATAATGAATTTAAAAATTTTTTCAATATCCATTATGTTTTTTTTAACTTTAATTTTTTCTAAAGCTTATGACGTTTATGGCTGTGATGAAAAAAATTTATCGAAAACATCAGAAATCAATTTATATAATCAAAATCCGGAAAAAAATATATATCAAAAAACTTCAGAAGATCAGAAGGATTATGTTTATTTTTATTTTAAAGAAAAAGTTTTAGATGTAGCTGATGAAAAATTAAAATTTGCAGCGCAAGAAAATTATATTCCTATTTTTTTTGATAAATCTAAAACCGATGAAGAAATTGTAAAATTTTTGAGAGAAATCAGTGAAGATACTCCTGTTAGAATTATGAATGAAACTTATGATAATAGGAATCTAAATATTTTAGAATTTTTTATAAATTTCAAAATCGATAATTATTTTGAAGATTTTAAAAAAACCATTTTAGACGTTTTCGATGATAAAATGATAATTTCCTTTAGAAAAAATTTTATTTCAAGAATTATTTTTAGCGAATCAATGACTGATGAACAAATTATGGAATTTTTGAGAAGCACAAAAGGTATAAATTTTTTTTTGTTTTTAATCGTTGGTGAGATATTAGAAGTTTACAGAAATCAAAAGGGCGCCAAAGATGCTTAAATTTCCTGTTATCTAACCAATAACCAGGGCTGATAAACCCTGAAAGGATATGGTTGGTAGGGCAAACGAAAGAATGTCAGATTAGAGCAAACCATAAAAGCGGGTTGAGACGAAAGCAAATTAGTCAAGATGACCCCGCCACCGAATAATTTTATGGAGAAGCCTGAAATGGCCTAAGAAGGTAAATTGATGTAATTTCTGAACCTGTCTCGGAAGTTGCTTAAACGGACAGTCCAGAGTCTACTAGTATATATTTTGAGTACTGAGTAGTTTATCGAATAGAGAAACCTGGAATCAACCTCTTAACGAGGATACTTCCCCTAAAAAATTAAGGTAGAAATTTAAGGTAACTTGGAGAATCCTAAAACTAAGTAATTAAGTTTACTAATCTGGAGATGTCTGGATGGTCAAGGATAAAGAATCTTCTTAGTAGTCGTAAGAGTAAACCTAAATTTGGAATAATTTAGTTAATCGTCTTACCGAGAAGAGAGTTAATCACTCTTATAGGGCGAAAGAAGAAAGTAATTCACTATTTATTCAATGGCATCAAGGAAGGAGTTGATAGATTATGTCAACAACGGTTTCACCAGAAACTAAACTTTCACGAACATTGAATAAGATTTAATATTGTTCATCAAATGGCTATTCTCTGAAAAGAGAACTCCAGCAAGGAATGAATAACTTTTACAACACATTAACAGCATTTAATAAAATTACGGCTAACAAAGGGGCAGGTACACCCGGAATTGACAATAAAACCATTGATGGAATCAATCTGGAAAGATTAAAGAGATACCATCTGGAATACGTTAACAATGGTTACCACCCAAAGCCAGTTAAAAGAATCTTCATTCCTAAAGATAACAAAAAAACCTGACCCTTGGGCATACCGACCATCAAAGATAGATTGATACAAAAATGCCTGGAACAACTTTTAACTCCCTATTTCGAAAATATCTTCTCAGAATGGAGTTTTGGATTTAGAACCAAAAAATCATGTCATGATGCTATCAAACGTATCAAACAAAGATTTAAAGGAATAGATTATATTGTCAAAATCGACTTAAAAGGTTACTTTGATGCCATCAATCATGAGATTCTGATGAGAACCTTAAATCAGTTCATCAAAAAGAATAAAACACTCGCAACCATTAGCAAATGGTTTAAAGCCGGTTTCATTAAAGAGGGAATCAAATACGAGTCTTTATCAGGCTCCCCTCAAGGAGGGATTATTTCCCCCTTGTTGGCGAATGTATATTTACACCACATTGACCTGAAAATGGAGAGACTGATTAAAGAAGGAATACCTATTAGGAAGAGTAACCCAGAATATAAGAAAGCATGGATTAGAAACCAGCACCATAATCTGGGGATTGACAGACACATCAACCTAAATATAAAACCAAGAGTTGAATATAGCCGTTATGCTGATGACTTTATCATTGGCGTTAAGGGAGAATATAATGAGGCGTATAACATCAAAAACCAAGCAACTCGATGGCTAACGCAAGACTTGAACCTTACGGTTAGTAAGGATAAGTCCAAAGTTGTTAAAGCCAACAAAGGAACGAGGTTTCTATCCTACATGATAAAGGTTAACCCTACCAATAAAACCCGGGAAAGGAAAACAACTAAGGATTCCTTAAACGGCAAAGTTCAGATTCAAATTCCCCAGGCGAAAGTCGAGGAATATGGGTATGAATATAATTGGTTAAAAGGGGGAAAGGTGAAACACGACGAAACATTAGCAGAAAGAGACGAATTAGAAATAATTCGGACCTATAAAACAATTGTTAGAGGAATGTCCAATACTTTTGTTTAGCTAACAATCTAAGTGTTTTTACTCACTTAAGTTATCTAGCGGAGTATAGCTGTCTGAAAACACTGGCAAGGAAATAGAAAACGTCAATTGCCAGAGTTCGAAAGAAATATAAAGTTGGTTCAACTTGGGGGATTATTTATCTTAATAAAAGGAAAACCCAATACGAAACATGGGATGTTTACTCTTGGAACAAAATTAAGACAATGCGCAATTACAAAGGAAACCCGGATATTACCATCAATAAATATATATTCCAAGGTCGTACCCATTTAGCTGACCGTCTAAAAGCGGAACGTTGTGAGCATTGCGACAAGACAACCCAACTTCAAATTCATCACATTGGTACGGTTCGCAATGCGAATCGCCAAAGTATCATGAACAAAAGAACAAAGGTATTGTGTAAAGATTGTCATCGCAAGATAACCAATCAACAAATACAAGATATTAGAAACAAGAACAATAAGAATAAATAGCTAATTAACCGCGAGGAGACATTAGTTCTCGAGAGAGAGTGAATTATGGAAAGCCGGATGCTGGGAAACTTGCTTGTCCGGTTTGGACGGGGGCTGATTGTAAATAAAACAGCAAAGACAAATCGCTGAATAAAACGCAATTAATCTATCCGTATTATTTACGATTTTTTTTCAAAAATTTTTTCTGATTCTAAATAAAAATGATAAAAAAGATGAGGTTGTTTTGTAAAGATGAAAAGATTTTTTTAATTAACATATTTTTTGGTTTCCTTTTTAAGATTTTGTGTATCAAATAAAAAAAGACCCTGAGAGAGGAGGGTCTTGGGGTTGTGATTAAAAATTAATTAAATTCATTTAATTTATATTGTAAATTAATATATTTTTGGTTTAGATTATTAATTTTTATCACTAATTTTTGATGTTTTGTCATAAGTTCTTGTATTGCGGGGTTTTGATAGGAAATACTTAAAATTTGAATTGCTATTTGATTTCTTTCATATGAATCATGCCAAATTTGTTCATTTATAGACTTTAAAAGTTTGATATCATAAATTCTTTGATAAAGATTTTTAATTCTTTGATCTAAATCATTTAATTGTTTTTGTAATTTTACATCATCATCTAAATGATGAATAAGAAAATATGAAATTTTAGTAGCTAATTCTTTTCGTTCTAAATAAAGTTTATTAATTTCATTATTTATGTAATTTTCATCATTTAAATTATTCATCGCCATTACTTGATTATTATTCATTTTAAATAATAGTCCTAAAAAAATAAATAAACAAATACTTATTATTTTAAATTGATTTTGTAATTTAAACATTAATTAAATCTCCTTTAATTTTTATTTCTTGAATTTTAATATATTAGCAGTTGGTATAATTTTGTTACCAGTCAGAGCTGACTCTTTTATTATTTTCAGCTTCTTTTACTTTATCGTTATTATGTTTATCTTTAAAGAGAGATAAAGTTTTACGTAAAGGGTTGAAGTTCAGGTGGAAATTAGTTAATTTGAAATCAGCATTATGAACAAAAGCTTCACCAATGTATTAGTATGTTTATATATCAACAATGCACTAAAACGTCTGAAGACGCTATTTAATAATTGTCTAATCATGAAAATTATAAGTTATAACTTAATAATTTTAATAAATTTATTTTATAACACTTGACAGATAAAAAAACGGGATATAAAAAATTAATAATTAATTCCCATAAATACTTACAACAGATAAGCCTAAATTAATCCATTAAAGAACATTCATTCTCGAGTAACTCCTTCTTTTTCTTTTAACTAAATATTTAATATTATTATTTTTTTGTCATTAAAGCAATAACAACAGAAAAAAACAACAAATAAAAATGATAATACATAAACTCACAATTGCATGTCTTTTGTAAATACTATTTTCTATTTTTTTTATAAAATTTTTTATTTTTAAACTCAATACTTTGCAACTTAAAAATAATATAATTAACAAGAAAACGCTTAAAATTGCTATCAAATTAAAAAATATATTTTTAGTAACCTCATCCATTATAAAATTTGCTTCTTTTTTGTAAAGTATTTATGTAGCATAAATTAATGATCAGAAATTGTTTTTTTAGAAAAAAACATAATCTTTAACACATTTAATAAAAATCCAGAAACATACAATCAACCAAATAATAAATAAAATAATAAATAAAAAAGCAATTTTATTTCTTTTTTTAATAATATTTTTTATTGTGCAAATAAAATTTATTATTAATTCAAAAATTCTGAGACTTAAAAATATTATAGATAAAATAATTAAAATTAATATTAATATCGACAAAAAATAAGTACCCAAAAACATACCATACATTATAAAATTTTCTCCTTTTTGTAAAGTATTTATGTAGCATAAATCATGATCAGGAATTGTTTTTGTCTAATACAAAAACATAATACAAAAACATAATTGTTTATATTTTAGTATTATAAGCACATTTAATAAAAAAGCAATTTTTATTTTCGCAAAATAATAATTTATGAAATTAAGATATTTTAAATCGATAATTTTGTAAATAATGAAGAGGACTTTGATAATTAAGTTTTTTCATAGGCCATTTGTGATTATAAAAACGTTTAAAAGTTTGAATTTTTTTAATTATTTCCGTAAAATAATAATCGTACCAATCATTATAATGATAGTTAAATCATTCCTAAAAATCAAAAAATAATTCCAATATGTAGCATTTTATTTTCTATAAATATAAAATTTTATAGTTATTAATTAATTTTAAGTTAAAGGAATAAAAAAATATATTATTTATATTATAAAAAAATTTTTAAATTCAAATAAATTGATTACTTTTAATATTAAACAAATAAAAATATAAAAAATATATTTTCATGAAAATGAAGAATATGAAAATTATTTGGTTAATTACGATTTTTATAATTATATTTATTTTAATATTAATATTTCGTCGGCTTTTTTTCAAAAGAAAGTTACAACAATTTTCACAACAAATTAGACAAAAAATAAATTATATTAATTTATTAATGCATAAAATACATGAAAGTATTGGAATTCGCTATCCTTCTATTTATTATGAATTACAAAAAATTGATAATTTTGTATTATCTAATAAGTTTAAATTATGTTCTATGAAAAGAATACAAACAATTTTAAAACATTTGGAAGATATTGAAAATATTTTAATCCAAGTACACTTCCAAAATAATAAAAACGACCAAATAGAATTTAGTATTCCTTATATGATGCTTTTAACATATAATCAAATAATTGAAGTTTTATTAGATAAATATGGAGAAGTACCTGGTAATTATTTCTTAGATCAACAATGCACTAAGGTAAATGAATATATTAAAAGATCTTCAGAAGGTTTACAAATACATCACATTAAAGAAAATGAAATGAAAGGTTTATCTAATCCTGAATTTGCTCGAAAAGCTCCTTTTAGTTATCAAATGGAATACAATTTGGTTTATTGTAATTTACTAGAGCATTTTTTATTACATTGTAAAATTTGGGATCATTCAGCCAACCCATTACAAGTTGATGTGGGGCAAAATGGAGCTCAAATATTGTTAAATGAATTAGAACAAATTCATTTTGCTAATACTTGGCGATATCAAAATTATAAACGTAAAGCAGCTCAAACCATTTTTTTTCAAAAAAAATCATTTTTTCAATGCCGTAGATTCTTTATAGTTTTGCAAATAATTAAATCTTAAAAATATAGATATTAATGATTAGTTTTTTGACTTTAAAAACACCATAGTTTTGTTTCTATGTCAACCAACATCGCATCCAGGTTTGGTATGATGGATTTTAAATGCGTTTTTTTGGTTGTTAAAATAAACTTTACATCTTTTTTTGATCATTATTCTTCCAATTATCAGTTTTGGTTTTCTTTAATTTCTCAAGTTTTTTAATTTTCGAATTTTTTCTAACTCTCACAATGGACGTATGATGTTTTTTTGTTAGGGTTTTTCAAAAATCTATTCTCCTATCTCCTAAATAGTCATATTCCGGATAAGTGAGCTGTTCCGAAAATTTAGACACTTTTTATTTTTTAAAAATCTTGAAGACTAATTATTAAGTTATTCTTTTTTGTTTAAAAGATTAAAAAATAATTTCCTATCTTTTTGAAAAATTTTTTTAGAAAGGAATAAAATGTTAAAGCAAAAAATTATTTAAAGAATTTTTAAAAAATAAAAATAATTTAGTAATAAGAGATCTTTATCTTGGTAAAAAACTAGTTTGTCAATTTTAATATTATTCTCATTTTTCAACTAAAGAAGATAGTTTAGTGGCTCAATCAGAGTTCTTGATTTAGGTTATAATTTTACTATTTATGCTACTTTCGCTATCAAATCAGAAACCAGAGAACTAATCAGCTTCAATTCCTCAAAAAAATCATAAACCGAATAATCTTTATTTTCAAGAATAGTTTTATGTTCCATATCTCATAAATAATCTTAATCCTCATCTATTAAACGACAATTGACATAAAAAAAGATGATCAAAAAAGGCAAGTAATTAATTTAAAGTCCCTTTGTAAAGGGACTTTTTTAGTTAAATCAAAACTAAAAAAAAGACTTTTTTAAAAAAATTTTAAGAAAGGAACTGATTAATAATGAGTGATGCGATGACAGAAATTTACCGTGGTACATATTTTAAAGACCGCAGTAATATTAAAAAAACCATTTATCCCAAGAAAAAAACAAACAAAAATAACCAATAATTGGTATCTTTATTATTAATGACTTAAAAAAACGTTGTGTAACAAACAGGGTACAGCGCGATTCCTTGATTAGGGTGAATGATATAAGTTTGTTTAATTTAAGAATTTTTTTAATAGTATAGAAAAATAAATATTTATTTTGATGTTCCTAAGTATGAAAAAGTGATAATTTGATTATTAAAATAGTCAATAATACAAAAAAATATAAAAATCTTTGAGTAATTTTAAAATAAGCGCTATCGGTTAATATTTTTTTGAAACGGTTTGGTGGCCGTAAAATCTTGATTGATAAAAATTTTGAATAACTTGGAGATTATTTTATATTGACTAA
>NZ_JAUZJP010000012.1:0-12314 GCF_032886435.1 Candidatus Phytoplasma stylosanthis | reverse complement strand
TTCTTTATCATCTTCAATTTCAATGTTATCATCTTTTTTTTGTTCTAAATCATCTAAATCCAAAATTTCTTTTTCTATATCGTTTGTTCCTATTTCTTCTTCTTTTGCTTTTGAATCTATAAAATAATCTTGATCCCATAAATTTAAATTATTACTAGTTTTAATATCCCATAAATCGTTTCCTAAAAAAACAAAACGACCACTTAAAATAATATCTAAATATAATTGAGAAATTTTTTCTTTATTATTCAAGTCTATTTTTTTTATTTCAAAAACTTTTTTTATCAATTGTTCGATCTTCATTGATTCTTTATTTTGATATAAAATTTGATAAGAAATATCAACCATAGAATCTAATAAACTATTTTTTTTATTCTCTTTTTGCAAAACCAAAAAAACTCCTTTATATGAAAATTATAATATTTTTTTTATATTAAAATAATTTAAAATTATTAAATTATTTTTTAGATAACAATTAAAAAAATATTTAAATATAAAAATTATTCATTATCAATCATCAACTAATACTATTTTTTTATAGTCAAAAATATCTAATGCTAATTTTAGATTAGCAGAGAAATTTTTTTCTATACTTAAAACTGAATTTTTTTCATAAAAATCAGTTTGAAAATGATCTAAATTTAAGTCTGTTTGATTTTTAGTTTGTAAAAATTTCAAATAAACAGGTTCTATTATTTCTGTCCAATCCTTTTCTAAGATTACATAATATTCATTAATTAATGGATATTTAGTATTTAAAATATTTTTTATTTTAATTCTATTGCTATTGATTAAAAATTGTCTATATTCTATTTCACTTTTACAAGATAACAGAATTTCTTTATTATTATTAATTAACAATAATTTCGAGTTAAATAATAATCTAGCTAAATTTCTTAAATCTGGATTATGATAATTTTTTAAAATTTTCCATCCTTTTTGGAGAAAATCTTTTTTTTTATCATTTGAAAACATTAAAATATTAACGATATTTAATAAAAAATCTTTTTTAAATGTTGTTTTTTTTTCTTTTGAGAAATTAACAGCAGAAAAATTATTTTCTAAATTATTAACAAGAGGAATATTTTTTTGGTTATTAGATTTGTTCATATCAAAAGAAGAACCTACAAATTTATATTTTTGAGAAATAGAATGATTAGGTAAATATTTTTTTGTTTTTAATATTTCGTTAATTTGAATAAATGAAAAAAATAATAAATTTTTTTTTTGTTTTGTTGATGATAAATAATTTTGTAATTTTAATAATTGATCTAAAATTTGTTCTTTTTCTAAAGGATTAAATTTATCCAAAAAAGATGATTTGAGATGCGATTCTTTGAAATCATCGATAACTATTTTTTGAAAAAAACTAATAACATCATTACAAAAATTAACTAAATTGATTTTAGGAGTCAAAATATCTTCTAGAAAAGAAATAAGATGAGATATATCTTTTTGGAATAAATGATAAAATAATTCTTTTATTTTTTCTTCGGGAACTATATTTAATATTTCATAAATATCTTGTTCGTGAATTTTTTTTTCAATATTATAAGAATGCAATTGATCTAATAAATTCAATGAATCTCTTAAACTTCCATAAGAATAAAAAGAAATTTTTTCCAAAGTTTTTTCAGATATTTGAATATTTTCATGTTCAGAAATTGATCTTAATTTATATTTAATATCTTCATCAGAAATATAATTTAGATAAAAATATTGAGTTCTAGATATAAAACTTTTAGGAATTTTATTCAATTCGCTAGTAATAAAAATTAAAATAACATGATCTGGTGGTTCTTCAGCAATTTTTAATAAAGCATTAAAAGCATTAGCGGTTAAAACGTGAATTTCATCAATAATATAAATTTTATATTTTAAAAAATTAGGTTTATAAGATAACTTATCTTTTAAATCTTTAATTTCATAAATACTACTATGAGAAGCGCCATCAATTTCAATAATATCTAAAATTTTTCCTTGATCAATATCAGCGCAAATACGACAATAATTGTCATCATTTTTTTTGCAACAATCTTCTTTTTCTAAAAAATGATGACAATTGATCGATTTAGCAAAAATTTTAGCTAAAGTGCTTTTTCCTACACCCTTATCGCCGCTAAATAAATAACAATGATTAATTTTTTTATATTTAATAGCATTTTTTAAAGTACGAACAACAATACTTTGGCCAACAAAATCTTGAAATTTTTGGGGTCTATATTTCCGATATAAGGCTATATAATTCATCTCTTTTTTTTACTGTTCATCCTTTTTTTATAATTTTATTTTTTTAATATATTTTAACTTAATTTTGACCAGCAATAGTTAAATTTTCAATATAAACACTTGGACTTCCAAATCCAGAAGTTTTAAAAAATAAATCGTTAGAAATTTCTTTTATATCTAATAAAAGTTCAAAAAAATTACCAGAAACAATAATCATTTTAATAGGATAAGTTATTTTACCTTTTTCTATCTTGAAACCGCCAGCTTGTAAACTAAAATCTCCGCTAATTGTATTTATTCCCGCATGTAAACCCATTAAAAAATCAATATAAACGCCTTCTTTGATAGAAGAAATAATTTCTTCTAAACTTTTTTTACCTTCTTTTAAATAACAATTACTCATTGAAATAGAATCATTAAAAAAATTACCAGTCGGTTCAACTTTGAAAATTAATGATGTCTTTAAATTATGGATAAACTGTTTTAAAATCCCTTCCTCGATAATTGTTTTCTTTTGACAAGCAACACCCTCGTCGTCAAATTTATATTGAAAAAAAGCGTTCTTGTTTAAAGGATCATCGATAATAGTAACTTGAGAAGAAGCAATTTGTTGATTTTTTTTATTTTTTAATTTAGTTAAGTTTCTATAAACACTAATGCCACTGAAAATAGAGCTAAATGATTGTAAAAGTTTAGCAAAAATTTTATTTGAAAAAACAGTAGGATAATTCTTAGATTCAATTGAACAAGAATCCATCTTTTTTTCTCCTAAATTAATAATTTTCTTAGCATATTCAGAAATATTAAATTCATTAATTTTCTTTACTGGAAAATTATCACTAATAGTTTCTATTACTTCATTTTTTTTAAAAACACATTCAACTGAAAGACTAGCAAAACTATTTTTTTGTTCTAATTCCAATCCTTCAGAATTAACTATTTTTTCTTTTAAAAAAACTTCACTATAAGAAATAAAATCAATTTTTTTTAAAAAAGAACTTTTATTTAATAATTCTTTTTCAAATTGAAATAATAAATTATTTTTTTTTTCTAATTCTACTGATGAAAAATTAAAATTGTATTCTGGAATAACAGGATAACTTTTAGAACCTTTAAAAATAATATCCTTTTCCTTAGAATTTAAAACTGATATTTGAACTTTGAGTGATTCCAAAACTTCATCTATTTTAGATTCTTCTATCTTTTCTAAATAAAGAGAAGATTTTTTGTTTTTATACAAACCTTTAATAACTACTTCTAAAAGATCACTTTGAATATTTTCGTTAATTTTACCATCTTCTAAATTAAGAGTCATTGTTTTTTTTTCATTAGTTAAAATTTCTAAAGCAGTAAATCCTTTTTTTAAAGCTTTTTCAAACCATTTATTATAATTTATATTATCAATCATTATTTTTTACTTCCTCCGACAATTATTTTTTGTACTCTAATAGTCGGTTGTCCTAAATCAACTGGGACATATCCAGAAATAGAACCGCAATAACCCTGACTCAATTGTAAATCATTACCCACACGATCTATTTTTAATAAAATATCTTGTCCTTTTCCGATTATCATCATGCCTTTTACTAATTTAGTTAATTTTCCTTCTTCAATTAAATATCCAGAATTCATCATAAAATTAAATTCTCCTGTTGCAGGGATAACTGTTCCACCTCCAAAACTTTCTGCATAAAGACCATATTTAGTATCTTTAATTATTTGTTCTGGATTATCTTTACCAGATGCTATATAAGTAGAATTCATTCTAGAAGTAGGAGAATATCTATAAGATTCTCTTCGAGCTGAACCAGTTGGTTTCATTTTCATTTTTAAACTATTACGATAATCTATTAAATAACTTTTTAAAATTCCATTTTCAATTAAAAGATTTTTTTGAGTTTTTTTACCTTCGTCGTCAAAATTTGATCTACCCCAAGCGTTTTCAATTGTGCCATCATCATAAGCTGTAACCAATTCAGAAGCTATTTTTTGCCCAATTTTATTACAAAAAGGTGAGAGATTTCTTGCTACAGCAGTTGCTTCTAAAGAATGTCCACATGCTTCATGAAAAATAACTCCTCCAACTCCATTATTAATAACAACAGTCATATTTTGTGGCTTAATAGAATAAGCTGTTAATAACATAACAGCTTTTTGAGCTATTTTTTTAGCTTTATTTTCTAAATCAACAATATTAAAAAATTCTAATCCTAAAGAACGACCTTCGCTATCATAAAAATCTTCCATACTTTGATTATCTTGTGCAACCGCTCTCATAGAACACATAATATAAGGTCGAAAATCTTTTTGATAAACACCTTTAGAATTAGCAATTAAGACATTTTGTTGTTCTTCTCTCAAAATAGCTATTGCTTTGTTGATTCTCTTATCATATTCCTTTATAATTGTTGATAATTTAATCATTTTATTAATTTTTTCATGAATACTCCAACTCTCAAAAGGAATTTTTAAATTATTATTAATTTTTAAAGAATTTTGCAAAATAATAATATTTTCAACATTTTTTTGAGAATCAAAAGAAGGCTGTTTTTCTATTAAAAAAATAATATTTTCATAATTAACTTTATTAGTATAAATATAAGTTTGATATAATCCTTTTAATAATCGGATTCCTAACCCGAAAATATATTGTTGTTCATAAGCAGATATTTCTTGATCAATAATTTTTAAAAAATTACTTTTTTTTTCTTCAAAAAATAATTCAACAAAATCAAAACCTTTATTTAAACCTCTTTGTAAAATATTTTCAATTTCGTTTTTGTTTAACACCTAAAAAACCAACCTTTGATATTTTTTAATTCTTTTTTGAAAAAATAAATATTATAATGTTTTTTGTTTAGAAAACAAAAAAATATTCAAAAAACTTATACTTATCGAAAAAATAAAATAAAATTAATAAAAAGTAAAATAAAAAATAACTATATCGATTATAGCAAAGATATAAAATAAAAAAAATTTTTATTTTATAAAAAAATAAAATTAAATAAATTAAAATATATTATCGAAACAAATATATTTCAATAATATATCTTAATATAAAAAAATATAAACTAAAAGAAAATTTGATTTCATTATCTATATAATTATCATTATATATTTAACAAAACCAATATTAAAAATTTTATTTTTATTTATTTAGATTGGATCTGTAAAAGTTTTTTTTCATAATAAACATTATTATTATTTTTAATTCTATTAACAAAATTTAAATTAATTTCAAAAACGGTTTTATCATAAAAATGTTTTATATTGCCGACATTTTGACTATAAATATTAAATTTTTCCTTTAATAATTTCAAAAGTAAAGAAGGATTTATTCCATCATCTTTACCTAGATTAATAACTAATTCTTTCATAGGTTTTTTTGAAAATCTATTATTTTGATTATAATTTAACTTATTATTAGAATAATTATTAAATTTATTATAATTACTACTTTTTATAAACGATTCTGCGATATATTCATAATTTTTGTTCCTAGGTGAAAAATAATTTAAAAAAGATGAAATAATTTCTTTAGAATCTTTTTTCTCTAATAAAATGTCAACTAAAGGATGTAATTCTTTCTTTTCTTCTTTATTTTCTTGTATTAAATTAAAAATTTTGTTTTTAAAAAATTCTTTTTGTCCATTTTTGACTTCTTCTATAGTTGGAATTTTTAAATATATAATTTGGTCTTTCAAATATCTTTCTAATTTTTTCAATTGAAATATTTTTTTAGAACTAATAAAACTATAAGCTACTCCTTCTTTTCCTGCTCTTCCAGTTCTTCCGATTCTATGGATATAAACTTCATCTTCATGCGGCAAATCATAATTGATAATCATTGTAATATCAGAAATATCAATACCTCTAGCAGCAACATCAGTGGCTACTAAAATTTTAATATTTTTTTGTCTAAAACTATTCATAACAATTTTTCTTTGGTTTTGTTTCAAATCACCATGTATAGCATCTACTAAGAAATCTCTTTCTTGTAAATAATTAAAAATATTATCTACATCTTTCTTGGTATTAGCAAAAATAATAACAGAATCAGGATTTTTTTGATCTAAAAGACGCACTAATAGTTTATTTTTATCAAATTCTTTTACTATAAAATAAAATTGTTTAATTGCTTTGACAGCAATTGTATCTTGAGCAACTTTAATGATTTTAGGTTCTTTTTGATATTTAGATGCTATTTCTTTAATAGTATTTGGCATTGTAGCAGAAAATAAAACTGTTTGTCTTTGTTCAAGGGGAACATGAGATAATATAGTCTCTAAATCTTCTTTAAACCCCATTTTTAACATTTCATCAGCCTCATCTAAAGTTAAAATTTTCACATTAGATAAATCAATTTTTTTTTTATTTAAAAGATCAATCATTCTACCTGGAGTAGCGATAACAATGTGAGGTTTATTTTCTAAATCTTTAAATTGTCTAATATAAGATTCTCCTCCGTAAACAACTATAACTCTGATTAAACGATTAAATCTTAATAACTTTTTAATTTCTAAAAAAACCTGTAAAGCTAATTCTCTTGTTGGACATAAAATTAAAGATTGAATTTTTGGTAATTGAGGATCTATTTTTTCAATTATCGGAATCCCAAAAGAAAATGTTTTTCCTGTTCCTGTCTGCGATTGTGCAATTACATCATGACCATTTATAATTTCTGGAATAACTAAAGCTTGAATGGGAGTAGGATTAGCAAAATTCAACCTCTCTAAAACATCTTCAGTTTGTTTTAATAAATTTAAATCTTTAAATAAAATACTCATTCTTTTTTCCTTTTTATATATATTATTAAAAATAAAAAAATATATTATTTTCGTTAAAAATATTTTTTTTGAATTATTTAATTATTAATTATTTTTTGTATTTAAATATCTTTAATAAGATAAATAAAAAAACAAATTTAAACAAAATTTAAAGCAAAATAATTATATTGTTCACTGATTTATATTTTTTTAAAACAAATATTAATAAATTATCGAAATATTTTAATTTTTGAAAAATTTTTTTTAAACATTTTGAAAAAAATAATTACCAAGATAACAAATATTTAAGTTTAAATATCAAAAAACAATATTTTTGCAATCCTTTACTATTTCTAAGAAAACAAATATCCTACTAATTATACATCATTTTATTTATGAAATCAAAAAATAATTTTTATTCTTATAACCAAAAAAATAAATAAAATATTTAAAAAATATATCTTTAGAAATAAAAAAAATTATTTATTTTTTTAACAAAATATTTATTTTTAGAGAGCAAGATAAAAACAAAAAGAAAAGCAAAGAAAAAATTAATTATAAAAAAAATCAAATTATAAATTAAAGCAGCAAAGAAAATATTATTTCCTAAATAACTAAATTTTTTTTTTAATTCTAAAACTTTCACAGAATAAATGTAATAACTAGAAATTAATGAAAAACCAAATCTTAAAAAATAGATTAAAAATAAAACAAAAAAAATTTTTTTATAAATGATTTTTTTTGTTTCTTTTAATAAACAAAAACCTGAAATGCTAACAATTAAATCACATAATATGTAATCCAAAAGAATAGAAAAAAAAATTTTTATATTAGATAATTGCAAAGTTTT
This sequence comes from Candidatus Phytoplasma stylosanthis, assembly GCF_032886435.1. Taxonomy (NCBI): domain Bacteria; kingdom Bacillati; phylum Mycoplasmatota; class Mollicutes; order Acholeplasmatales; family Acholeplasmataceae; genus Candidatus Phytoplasma; species Candidatus Phytoplasma stylosanthis. The sequence continues at coordinate 4,469 of NZ_JAUZJP010000012.1, read as the reverse complement.
AGAAAGAATTAAAAAGGAATAAAAAGAATTGAATAAATGCCAAAAACTATAAAATAGGCAAACTATAAAAACATTTTTAAAACCAAATATCAAACCGCCCAAAAAAATAATTATTATGGGAAATTTAATATAACTAATCAAAAAAAATATTTTTATAAATTGATAACGAAAAAGAAAATCTATAAAAATAACTATCCCTGTAAAAAAAGAAATTATTATAATATTTTCTAAGAATTTTTTTTGCATTTATTAATCCTTAAATTAAATAATTTTTAGACATTAAAAATTTTTTTATAAATTAATTCTAAGAAATAAAAAAAAGAAGGATATAAAATAAATAACCAAATACCAAAACAAGCACCAATAAAAGTGCCCAAACTAATACCGATAAGACCTTTTTTTAAGCCTAAATAAATAATAAAAATAATAACTCCTATCCACATTGCTTTTAGACCGACTATAGTTTTTTCCGATTTTTTTGAATCAAAATCAGAATCATGTAAATTTTGTTTTTTTTCAATAAAACTTTTTTGAAAAACATTTTTAAATGTTATAGGTTCGTTTTTGTCATAAACATCTCTTTTTAAATTAAAAGAAATAATAATCAATAATCCTATAAATCCCAAAAAAATAACAAAAAATCGGAAATATTTATTATCTTTTGACAAATGAAAAACATTTTTTTTTTGAAAAAATAAAATAAATTTATTATAAATATTCATGAAATTTTTTTCACCTTTTTCTATTTTTCCTTTTAATTAAAATTTTAATTAATTAAAGAAGTTAAATCAAAACCAAAAATTCTTATAACCTCTTTTTGCAAAAATAAATTTGAATATTCGCTATATATTATTTTTTTCTTATATTTAATTAAATATTGTTCATGTTCTAAATCTTCTAAATTAGACTCATGAAATAAGTTTTTTTTATTTAAACCAAATTGATCTAAAGCACCAGAAAAAATAAAATCTTTTAATAAAGAATTATTTAAAATAGAAAAACATTTTTTTTTAAAATCATAAAAATCTTTAAATTTATCTTTTTTTCTTTCCTTTATAATAAAATTAGCTATCGAATCACTAACATTTTTAATTAAAGTAAGAGGTAATATAAGTTTATTTTCTAATATTTGATATTTCGTATCGCTTATCAAAACATCAGGGGGATAAATTTGGATTAATTTTTTTTTTTTTATTTTTTGTAAAATTTTGTTTGTTTTCTCGAAATCATTTTGTACTTCATCCAAAATAACTTTCAAAAAATGAATTAAATAATGTGTTTTTAAAAAAGCCATTCTATAACTAATTAAAGAATATGAAACACTATGACTTTTATTAAAACTATAATTAGAAAATTTTAATATATAATTAAAAATTTTTTGAGATAATTCTTTAGAATATCCTTTTTTATAACTATTTTCTAAAAAATCTTGTTTTATAAAATCTTCTGATATATTTTTATTATTTTTTTGAATAATATATTTCATGAAAATTTCAGCTTCATTAAAATCATAACCTGATATATGAACAGCTATTTCCATAATTTGTTCTTGATAAATAATAATACCATATGTATTTTTTAAAATATGTCCAATTGAATTTTTTAAATCTAAATCATTAGCAAGCAAATTTTTATTATTTTTTTTATTTTCAGAATAAGAATCGATATAATGAATTTGTCCTGGTCTATTTAAAGCTAATGCGGCTACTACATCTTCAAAATTTTTAGGTTTAATTTTTTTCAAAATTTTTTGAGCTGTTATAGAATCTAATTGAAAAATATAATCAGTATCACCTTCTTGTAATAATTGATAAGTTTTATAATCATCTAACGGAATTTTTTGCCAATTAATTTTTTTTTCTTTTTTTTTATTTATTTCTTCTAAAATTGTTTCAATCAAATATAAACTTTTTAAACTTAACAAATCAATTTTTAATAATCCAATTTTTTCTAAATACTCAGATTTAAATTGAGTCTGATATTTAAAAGGTGAACTGTTATCTAAATTCAATTGAACTGGAATATTTTGTAATAAATCTTTATTACTAATAACAACTCCTGTAGGATGATTTCTTTTAAAATAAGGCATTCCTTCTAATTTAGAAATAATCTGCATTTGTTCTAAATTAGGATTTTTTAAAAATAAATTTTTATTTAAGTAATTAATATAATTTACATTTTTTACAAAAGATTTATTTTTTAAAGTAGAAAAAGTAACTATATTAGCAGTATAATTAACACCATATTTTTCAAAAATATATTCCAATATAATATGGATTTTATCATTTGGAAAATCTAAATCAATGTCTGGTTTTTTATTTCTTTTAGGATTTAGAAATCTTTCAAAAAGAAGATTATATATTAATGGATCTACTTCAGTAATTCCTAAAAAAAAACAAACTAAAGAACTAGCAGATGAACCTCTTCCAGGGCCTAAAAAAATCTTTTTTTTTTTTGCAAAATAAATCAAATCAGTTACAATTAAAAAATAATCTTCAAATTTCATATCTTTAATTATTTTTAATTCTTTTTTTAACCTTTCTCTATAAAGAGAAAATTTTGGATCTAAAGCAGAAATTTTTTTTTTAAAAGAATCAAAAGATATTTGCTGAAGATAAGAAAAAGAATCTTTTTTATTAAGTTGTTTAAAAACAGGAAACTTAAGATCTTGAAAAGAAAAGTTATGATATTCTATTCTAGAGATGAAATCAGACAAATTTAAAAATAAATCTTTATATTTTTGATCATTATAATAAAAATTATATTTTTTTTCTAAATCTGTTTTATTTAAAAATTGAAACGATATTCCTTTTTTATTTTGATACGAATGAAATAATTTTAACAATAATTCATGAGATTCTTTTTGATTAGATTCCAAAAAATTTGTTTTATGAACTGGAATAACTAAAATTTCTAATTCTTTAATTATTTCAGATAAAAAAATATCATCAAACATCTCTAAATAATCAGATTGTAAAGAAAAACCAAAAAAAAATACATTAAAAGTTAATTTTAATTTTTGAAAAATTAATTTAATTAAATCTTTTTTATAAATATCACAAAATAATAAATCTAAATTCGATAAAATAAAAAAAAGACCTTCTTGTAATTGTTTTAATTGTTCTAAAAAAATTTTTTTTTGTCCAGTATTAATTAAATTAGATATTTTTACTAAATGATGAATTCCTAAATCATTAAAAGCATAAACTAAAAGACCAATATTCCGGGCTTTAGGAGAGATAAATTCTAAAGATAAAAATATTTTAATTCCTAAAATAGGTTTTATATTGTATTTTTTGCATAAAAAAACAAATTCTAACATCCCGTATAAATTTTGACTATCACTTAAAGCAAGAAAATCATAATCATTTTCCTTAGATTTTTTAACTAAAGCTTCTAAACTAGGAATACTTTCTAAAAGACTATAATAACTTTGAATGTAAAAAATTCCTTTCATTCTAAAAAACCTCTAATAAAAATGTTATATGTTTTTTTTATTAATAGAAAAATGTGGAAAGAAAATAACATCTCTAATATTAGGGGTATCAGTTAAAAGCATACATAAACGATCAATACCCATTCCTAAACCTCCAGTAGGAGGCATTCCATAATTTAAAGCTTCAATAAAATCAGCATCTAATTCTTCAGTTTCGATATCTCCTAATTTTTTTTGTAATAGTTGTTCTTGGAACCTTTTTTCTTGTTCGATAGGATCATTCAATTCTGTAAAAGAATTTACTAATTCTTTTCCAGCTATAAATAATTCAAATCTATCAACAAAATCTGGATCATTTATTTTTTTATTAGCTAAAGGACTAATTACATAAGGATAATTATAAATAAAAGTGGGTTGAATTAATGTATGTTCAACAAATTTTTCAAAAAAAGAAGATATAATATGACCTTTTTTATAAAAAGGTTTTATTGGGACATCGTATTCTTTAGCAATTTCAAAACATTGCTCTAAACTTTTAATATTACGAAAATCAATATTTGTTTTTTCTTTAATAATGTCAATCATATCATATTTATAAAATTTATTAAAATCAATTAAATTTTTCTGATATTTAAATTTTAAACTACCTAAAACATCAAAACAAATTTTTTTTAAAAATTTTTCTGTTAATTCCATCATATCTTGTACATTAGCATAAGCTAAATATGCTTCTATTGTTGTAAATTCTGGATTATGAGTAGCATCTATTCCTTCATTACGAAAAACTTTCCCTATTTCATAAATAGCTTTAAACCCACCCACAATTAATTTTTTTAATGGTATTTCGGTTGCTATTCTTAAATAGAAATCCGATTCTAAAACATTATAATGAGTAATAAAGGGTTTAGCAGCAGCACCGCCAAAAGAAGCATTCAAAATAGGTGTTTCTACTTCTAAAAAACCATTATCATCAAAAAATTTTCTAATCAATTTTATAATAAGACTTCTTTTTAAAAATCTTTTTCTGGTTTTA
>NZ_JAUZJP010000011.1:0-12415 GCF_032886435.1 Candidatus Phytoplasma stylosanthis | reverse complement strand
AAATTAAAAATTAAAAATTAAAAATTAAAAATTAAAAATTAAAAATTAAAAATTAAAAATTAAAAATTAAAAATTAAAAATTAAAAATTAAAAATTAAAAATTAAAAATTAAAAATTAAAAATTAAATTTAGTAAGAGGAATTATATAATAATCAATACAAATAATAAGTATAAAAGGAATATAATATTATTTATTATTCCTAGTTTAGTTTTATTTACAACTATTTGTTGTGTTTACCTTTATTTTCAAAAAGATAATTTAGAATCAAACATACCATTTAAAGAAAATTTAACTAGTATGGAATTAGAATCTGATGAAAAACCATTATCAATAATAGATAATAGTAATAACGATTTTTTTATCGAAAAAGAAATAATTATTGATGATACTATTGATAATAAAAATTTAGATAAAGAATATACGGAGGAAATTGATAAAATTTTTTCAAAAGAATTCGAAGAATGTGAAAAAATTTCACAAAAAGATTTAAATTCTATAAATAATGAAAATTTAGAAAAAGTTTCATTAAAAGAAGATAAAGAAAATTATAAAACAATTGAAACTGAATCTAAATCAGAAAATATAATCGAAGAATCTAAAAAAGTAGATAAAAAAATCAAAAATAAAAACAAAAAAAATTTATTTAAATATTTATTTAAAGAGGTAAAAAAAAAATCATTAAATAAATATTGAAAATAAAAATAAAACAAATTTTTCATAAAAAAAGAATCTCTATATAAAAAAGAGATTCTTTTTTTATGAAAAGAAAAATAATTAATAATAAAAATTAAAAAAATAAAAAAATTTGTTTTTTTATTTTGCAATAAAAATAAGTAAGAAAAAAAGAAAAGACAAAAATAGATAAAAATTTAATAATTAAAGCCCATAATAAATAAAAACCTTTTTTGACTAAAAATCCATCTTGGGTTTGGCCTGATATTAAGTTAAAATTAAAGATATTTTTCAAACTAAAATTCCAAAAAACAAATTTATACATAAGAAGCCAAGGAATATAAAAAATAAAAAAATAAGTAATAAAAATAAAAGTTATATAAATGTAAGTTTTAAAAAAATTAATTTTTTTTTGTTTCAAAAAAAAACTAGGTACTAATCCTAAACAAAAAGCAAATACTAAACTCAAAAGAGGATTATATAAAAATATGTTATTTAAAGTACCTCTAAAATAAAAAAAACTAAATTCTAATAAAAAGACACCTATAAAAGATAAAAACCTATCAGAATATAATGGTAAAAAAAACAAAGGAAGAAAACTTAAACAATCCAAAAAAACAAATCTATTTAATTGTCTACAACTATGTTCCCAAATAATTTTATCTGAAAAAAATTTCAAAACAAATGATAAAGATAATATCGAAGATGTAATAACAATCCTTCTTAAAAGATTGGTTCTATTTTGATAATAATTTTTTTTATCATTAACAAACATACTTATTATTCACTCATTAAATTAAATTAATCAATTAATTCAAAAATATAATCATAAATTCTAACTGAATCTTTATCAGTCATACCTTTTTTTCTTAATTCTTCTTCAACACCCATTTTTTTTAATAAATAAGAAAATTTTTTAAGTGATTCATAATTATTTAAATCAGTTTTATGAAACAATTTTTGTATTTTTTTCCCTTCTAAAACAAAATATCCTTGTTGATCTTTATAAATATTAAACTTTTCTTCTTCCTCTAAATTAAATAATTTATAATTGTTAAAAGAACAATAAGAATTTAATTCTTTATAATTTTCTTTGTAATCATCTAGAATTAATTTAATTTTATATTTTAAATAATCAAAATTAAATTTTTTTAAAACAGAAAAAGGAATAATTTCTATATCTTCAGAAAAACTATTTCGAAAAGAAACAAACTTTTTTAGAGAACCTATCAAATCCATTTTATTTAATAAAATAAGTTGAGGTTTTTTTAGAATTTCGCGATTATATTTTCTTAATTCTTCTTTTAATTGAATATAACTTTCATAAACATCTTCATTATCAGCACTACATACATAAATTAAAATTTTACATCTTTCAATATGTTTCAAAAAACGAATTCCCATTCCACGTCCTAAATGAGAATCTTTAATCAAACCAGGAATATCAGATATTGTGAATTTAAAATTTTTATAATTAACTGTTCCAAGAAAAGGTCTTATGGTAGTGAAAGGATAAGGACCTACCCGAGAATTAGCGTTAGAAATACTAGAAATCAGAGAAGATTTGCCTGCATTAGGAAACCCAACTAATCCAACATCAGCTAGAATTTTTAATTCTGTTCTAATAACTAAACTTTCACCTAATTCTCCTTTTTCAGCGTAAGAAGGAACTTTGTTTTTGGAATTTGACAAAGAATAATTACCACGCCCTCCCTTGCCGCCTTTAGCAATTAATAAAGTAGATTTATGTTCTAAAATTTCACCAATAAACTGTTGATTTTCATCATTATAAACTAATGTTCCTAGAGGAACTTTTACAAATAAATTTTTGGCTTTTGCTCCGTTTCGTTTTTTACTTTTTCCGTTAGAACCATTATGAGCCTCAATTTTATGTTGATATTGTAATTGAAATAAAGTATTTATTCCAGCATCACCGATAAAAATAACAGAACCGCCTTCTCCTCCGTTTCCACCAGAAGGTCCGCCATAAGGAACATATTTTTCTCTTCTAAAAGAAACAATTCCATTACCACCATTACCAGCTTTAATGAAATTGATTGTTTTATCTATAAAATTCATTTATTTATTTTGAAAAAAGTTTTTTACATTATTTTTTTATCAAAAATAATCATAGAAACTTGTTTTCTTTTTTTTCCTTTAATTTCATATCTAACTATTCCATCAATTAAGGCGAATAAAGTGTGATCTCTACCAATTCCAACATTATTGCCAGGAAAAATTCTAGTTCCTCTTTGACGATAAATAATAGAACCTTTGTGTGCATATTGTCCATCAGATAATTTAGCGCCTAACCTTTTAGAATGTGAATCTCTTCCGTTTCTGGTTGCTCCAACACCTTTTTTAGTAGCAAATAACTGAATATTTAATTTTAACATTATAAAATTATACCTCTTCAATAATAAATTTTATACTTTTTTCAAATTTTTAGGATAAATTTCACTTAAACTTTTTAAAGTGTATTCTAAATTTAATAACAAATTATTTATCGTTTCATCAAAATCTAAAATTTTGAGTAAAAAAAAACCTTCTCTTAAATTAAAACTTATTTTGGATTGTAATTTAAAAATTTCTATAGTGTTTAAAGTTGAAATGATAACTGTAGAAACAGAGGAACAAACAATATCATTATTTTTAAAAGAATATAAAGAATGACCTTTAATCATAATTTCTTTAAACTTATCATCTTGTTTAATAAAAGAGTAATTAATCATTTAATTAAAAAGTAATTTTAGTAATCAAAAGTTTAGTGTAAAGCTGTCTATGACCTTTTTTTAAACGATATTTTTTTCTTCTCTTATACTTAAATACAATAATCTTTTTATTTTTGCCATGTTTAATAACTTTTGTTTCAACTTTAGCATTGTCAATAAAAGGAGTTCCTAAAATAATTTTTTTATTTTTATCATTTTCAATATTATTTTTATTATCTTCAAGTGCTAAAACTTTATCAAAAACATGAATTTGATCTATTTCAAGAGGTAATTTTTCAACAAAAATTTCTTGGCCTTCAGATACTTTAAATTGTTTACTTCCTGTTTTAATTATAGCTAACATAAATAAAACTCCTTTTCTAAATGATATTTTTTTCATTATCATTTTCATTTTTATATACAAAAAATAAAAGAAAAAATAAAAGATATAACACATGAATAAATTATATATCAATTAACAAGACAAACGTAAATAATAATACATTTTTTTAATGTACAACAAAAAATATTAAAAAATTTCTTTATTTAAATTTTTTTTATAAAAATAAGTATTTCTTTTATTTTCCATACATTTTTTAGAACAACTTCCTAAATATTTTATTTCATTTTCCACACTGCATAAAATTTGTTTATTGCATTCTGGATTGGAACAATTAATATATCTTTCGCATGGTGTTTGATCAAAAAAATCTTTTCCAACTATGACATGTTCTTTTTTATTTACTTCATTGGATATTCTTTTATCGAAAACATAAACTTTACCTTCAAATAACTGACCTTGAACTTCTGCATCTTGACTATATTCAATAATTCCTCCTTTTAATTGATAGACTTTATGTATCTTTTTAGATTTTAAAAAAAGAGAAACCTTTTCGCAACGAACTCCACCAGTACAGTAAGTTAAGACCTTTTTATTTTCAAAAAGATCTAAGTTTTTTTCTAACCATTTTGGTAAATCACGAAAATGATTAATATTAGGATTAATAGCGTTTTTAAAATGACCTAAATTATACTCATAATTATTTCTCACATCTAAAATAACAAAATCTTCTTTGTTCTCTTTTTGTAAAAATTTTAAAAAATCTTTTGAATTTAAATAATTTTCAGAATTTTTTTCAGGAAAAAAATCTTCCTCTAATTTAAGACTTACTATTTCTTTTCTAACTTTAACTGAAAGCCTAGGAAAAACATGTTCATGGTAAGAATCTATTTTAAATTCTACTTTTGCAAAATTTTTAATTTCTTTTAAATATTGCATGTATTCAGAGACATCTTTTTTTAAACCTGATAAAGTACCATTTATTCCTTCATGAGAAATAATTATTCTTCCTAAAATGCCTAATTTTTTACAATATTGGTATTGATCTTTTTTAAAATTTTCTGGTTCTTCAATAAAAGTATAATTATAGTACGATATGATAAAATATAATTTTTCTGTTTCTATATAGTTAGACATTTAAAAAATCACAAGTTCCTTATCTTAAAATAAAAATTAGAAATTTAAAATAACTTTTTAATTTTCATATTTATATTATAATATAAAAAAACTAATTTATGATGAAAGATAAAAAAATTTAAAAAGTTTTTAAAGGTAATTTAAAGTTAAAATTCAAAAAAATATTAGTAGTAACGAAAAATTAAAAAAGATTATTTCAAATAAAAAAATATTTTTTATTTAATCAAGTTATAATTGGATTATAATTTTTTTGTCATTTTTGATATTTTTTAAAAAAAATATACATTTTTTTATGATTTTTTATGGTACAATATATTATATTGTGAATGTACGTTCGATAAGAAAATATAAACATTTCTTAATATATTATTCTAAAACATCTTAATTTATATTTACCTGTCTGCCATATAATTATTATTTATTATTACATGTAATGCATAGTAATCGCTATATCTAATAAAAAAACATAATTTTTAAAACTTACTATATCTCATAGTAAAATATAAAATGGTTTGAAGCAAAAAATATCAAAAAAGTTAAATTTTAAAAAAATTGGTTTCTAATATAATTTTTGTTTTAAATAATGAAAACAAAACTTTTTAATTCTTTGATTTTACAACTTAAAATAAAAAAAGGGGTTAAATATTTAAAAAATTTATAATGTTGATGAATTAATATTAGTACAATATCATATAAATATATTTTTTGTCTAATATTATAATGAATAAACTTAAAATATTAAAAAATAATTTAATACCATATAATGGTATAGACAATAAAATATTATATTTTTAAGAAAAATATAAAAATTACATTTTTTTTAACTTTTAACAACTTTAACTGTTAATTAATTAATTATTGAATTTAAAAACAGAAGTATTTTCAAATGAACAACTAAGAACAAACTTTTAATAAAAATATAAAAATTACATTTTTTTTAACTTTTAACAACTTTAACTGTTAATTAATTAATTATTGAATTTAAAAACAGAAGTATTTTCAAATGAACAACTAAGAACAAACTTTTTTTAATGAGAAAAAACTTTATGATCAGATTAGATCATAAACAACAAATATAATTTCAAAAAGAAATGTTTATTAAAAATGTTAAAGTTCTATAAAGTTATAAAATATAAAATATTTTTTCTTTTTTAAAAGAATAAAAAACAGATAATAAGATAAAAAATTAACTAGGGTGAATATAAACAATGTTTCAAAAAAAAATTAAATCTTTTGTAATCATTATTTTTATAACCTTTTTCGTTTTAATAGTTCCTGCATTAAAATTTTTTTCTCCATTTTCATTAGAAAAAAAAAATAAATCAGAACAAAATATAATAAAAATAATCCCAACAAATACCATCTTAGAAGATGCTATTAAACATCTAATTGGAGATGTAAACCCAGAAGAAAACAAGGAATATAAAAAAATAGAAATTTTTTTTTGCAAACCTTCTTTAATGGGGATAGGAATAGATCCACATAATTATAAAACTAAATTATCTGATCGTATTGAAATAAAAGAAGCTGATTTAGTTGTGGCAAATGGTTTACATTTAGAAGCTAAAATGATCGAAGCTCTTGAAATTTTAAAAGAAAATAATAAATTATGGAAGGCTGGCGAAGAAAGTTTAGAGGAAAAAGATAAAATAAAAGAAAAAGAAGAATCTAAAGATTGTGATCCTCATATTTGGTTTGATATAGATTTATGGAAAAAAGTTATATTCAAATTAAATGAAAAACTAAAAAAAATGATTTCGGAAAAAAATTGTAAAGATTTAGAATATTTGGAAAATAATTATAGTCTTTTTATACAATCATTAAATGATTTAAGAGAAAACATTATAGAAAGAATGACTAATTTAAAAAAAAAAATAAAAGAAAAAGGGAATAAGTTAATTATAGTAACAGCACATGATGCTTTTTCTTATTGGGAAAATTTTTTAATAAAACAAAAACAAGATTGTAGTTTTATTTTAAAACCTATTCAAGGTATTTCAACACAAACAGAAGCAAACATGAAAAATATCATCGAATTAGCAAAAGAAATAGCTGATAATAATGTCAAAGCTATTTTTACGGAAAGTTCGATGCCAAAAGATTCTTTAAAAAGTTTAAAAGAAGAAATTGATAAATTAAGAAAAAAAAGAGGATTAAGTGATATTATAATCCCTCAAGATGAAGAATTGTATTCTGATTCTTTAGGAACAAAAAACAAATCAGAAAATTTAAAAAATTATAATTACAAACATTCAACTTATATCGGAGCTTTTTTAAATAATATAAAAGTTATTGAAAGGTTTTTATCATGAAAAAAGAAATAGCTATAAAAATTAGAGATTTGACTGTTGCTTATCATTTAAAACCTGTTTTATGGGATATTGATATTGATATTTATAAAAGTTCATTAACAGCTATTTTAGGACCTAATGGTGCAGGAAAATCAACTTTAATTAAAACTTTATTAGAATTAATTCCTAAAATTTCAGGAGAAATTTTGTTTCATAATAAAAAATATAATCAAATAAGAAAAAAAATATCTTATGTTCCGCAAAGAAATTCTGTAGATTGGGATTTTCCTACAACTGTTTTTGATGTGGTTTTAATGGGAAGATATGGTCATTTAGGATGGTTTAAAAGACCCACTATTAATGATAAAAAAATAGCTTTAGAATCCTTGGAAAAAGTAGGTATGACGCCCTATATAAAACGTCAAATCTCAGAATTATCAGGTGGGCAACAACAAAGAATTTTTTTAGCTAGAGCTTTAGCGCAAGAAGGAGATATTTATTTAATGGACGAGCCTTTTCAGGGAATAGATATCCATACAGAAGAAAAAATAATAACTGTTTTAAAAGAATTACAAAAAAAAAAGAAAACTATTGTTGTAGTTCATCATGATTTAACAACTGTTCCAAAATATTTTGACCATGTCATTTTATTAAATATTCAAAAAATAGCTAGTGGTGAAACTAAAAATACTTTTAATAAAGAAAATATACAAAAAACATTTCAAAATTATCAACTAAAAAAAAAGGAAGAAAAAAATTAATAAATATCAAATAAAAAAGGTAATTAAATATATGATTTGTAGTGAACTAGATTCTATTTTTGAATTATTGAAAACCTATACTACTTTGAAAATTTTTATAGGTTCTTTTTTATTGGGTATATCATCTGGAATATTAGGTATTTTTATTATTTTAAAAAAGAAAGCTTTGGTAGGTGATGCTCTTTCGCATACTGTTTTACCAGGAATAGCCATTTTTTACATAATTTTTCAATCAACTAATGAATTAATTATTTGGTTTGGTGCTTTAAGTTCTTCTATATTATCTTTGATCTTAATGGAAATTATAAAAAAATATTCAAAAATTAGATCAGATACTATTTTATCTTTAATTCTTGCTTCTTTTTTTGGTTTAGGCAATATTTTGATAGCTTATGCACAAAAAGGAACAGAAGATTGTTCTATCGCAGTTTTAGAAAAATTTATTTTAGGTCAAATAGCTTTAATTTCTAAAGAAAATATTATTTCTATAGGAATATTGACTTTTTTAACTATTTTTACAGTTGCTTTATTATGGAAAGAATTTAAAGTTTTTGCTTTTGATGAATTTTTTGCTAAAAGTATTGGGTTAAATAATGTTTTAATTAACTTAATTTTAAATACTTTATTGATTGGATTAATTGTAATTAGTTTGAAAATAACGGGTATTATTCTAACTAGTGCTTTTTTAATTATGCCCGGGGTTGCTGCTCGTCAAATAAGTGATAAACTATCAACCAATATTATAATTGCTTCTGTAATGGTTTTTTTATCTAGTTTCATCGGAATAATAATTAATCTTATTATAAAAGATGTCCCTACAGGACCTATTATTATAGTTATAAATACTATTTTTATTATTTTAACTTGTTTATTTTCTCCTAAATACGGAATTATAAAAAAATTATTAAAACAAAAAAAATATAGAAATAAAATTAAGAAATTTAAACAATTAATTCATTTTTACTATCATAATAAATATGACAATGATGAAGAATCTAAAATAGAAAACTTTTTATTTAAAGAAAATTATTTATATCGAAAAAAAAATAAAATTATTATCACTACTAAAGGAATTCATTTAGTAGAAAATTTAATAAATGGAAAAATTTAATTATGATTGATATATTAAATAAAATTGTGAATTATTTCGAAACTGATGTTTTCTTAGTTTTAATTTTTTCTTCTCTATCTTTAGCTAATTTAGGTGTTTTTTTAATTTTAAAAAGATTTTCTATGATTATAGACGCTATTAGTCACAGTGTTTTATTAGGAATTGTTATAGCTTATTTAATAACAAAAAATTTAAATTCTCCTTTTTTAATTATTGGAGCTACTTTAATAGGAATTTTAACTTTTTATTTAATAGAATTAATATCTAAAAATAATAAAATTTCCAAAGATTCAGCTATTGGAATTGTTTTTACTTTTTTCTTTTCTATAGCAATTATTATTATTAGTACTAAAATTAGAGGAATTCATATAGATTCAGATGCTGTTTTTTTAGGTAATATCGAATTAACTAATATTTCACAATTATATAAAATCATACCTATTTTTATATTAAATATATTATTTGTTGTTTTTATATATAAAGAATTAAAAATTTCTATTTTTGATCCTTCTTTATCTAATATTTTAGGTTTTTCTACAGTTTTAATAAATTATCTTTTAATGACTTTAGTTTCTGTTACAGTAGTTATTTCTTTTGATGTAGTTGGATCTGTGATGTCGATTATTTGTATGATTGGACCAGCTTCGACAGCAATACTATTAACAAAAAAATTATGGAGTTGTTGGTTATTATCTCTTTGGATAGCCTTTATAAGTGTATGTTTAGGTTATTATTTAGGAATTTATTTGGATCTTCCAGTATCAGGTATAATTTCTGTAGTTATCTTGGTTATTTTTTTAATTATTTTATGTTTTGAACCAAAAAATGGTATTTTTAAAAAAATAATCAGAAATTATTTTCAAAAAAAAAATTTTATGATAATTATTTTATTAATGCATTTAGACAATAATATTTCTAAAAATAAAAAAAATTATATTCAAGAAGTTAAAAATGATTTAAAATGGTCTGTCAAAAAATATAAAACATGTTTACTAAAAGCCATTGAAATAAAATATATTAAAATAGAAAAAAAAGAATTAATTCTTACAGAACATGGAAAAAAATATTTATACGAAAAAAATAAAAAATTTTTTTCAATCTAAAATAAATTAATTAAGATAAAAAAATAAATTATAAAAATTTGACTTTATGTTCATTACCTTTTAATTATAACCAGTTATAATAATTGTTTAAAATTGATCTGATATATTTTCATTCTTTTTTTATTTCTTATTATATAATGCAAATGTAATATGGAATTTAAAATATTTTTGAGAGTTTATCCAAAAAAATGAATGAAATTAAAAATAAGTTTAAAAATAAGTTTAGATTTAAATTATCGGGATTTTAAAAAAATAAAGAATAAAAAAGAACCGCAGAACTATACCCGCCCATCATTCACTACAAAACAAATATAAAAAGTTTCTATTAAAGAACATAAAATAAAAAATGAAGAAAAAAATTAATAATAAAGACCAATTTTAAAGTTGTTTTTTTTGTTTTTTACAAAAATCTTTAAAATAAATACTGAAAGGAAAAGAAAATTGACAAAAAATTAATTTTTAGATAAAGATAAAAAAATAAAAAAAAATTAGAATATTTATTATTAATTTCTTAAAAAAACATTATGTAGCAAAAAGGGTGTGGCGTACTTCTTTAATTGATTACATTAATATCAATCTCCTTTCTTGCAAACTGAATAAACATTATAAATCTAACTTTTTTTCCTATGGAGTTCTTTCGCCTCCTTCTTGGATGGTCGATTCTCATATAGGAATAGATTATTTGCGTTTCGAAAGCGGGATTTGTCTTTTTGCTATCTATTACAAACAGCCCTCCCTCCAAACCATACGAGCAAGTTTCCAAGCATACTGCTTTCCATGCCCTTCGCAAAAAAATTTTCATTTTTGTCATAACATAACCATAACAAGCGTTTAGAGTTATTGGAATCACTATGTTTTATCCCACGGTCTGCAGTTTATTTATTACAATTTTTTATTTGGCAACCTATAATATTTCTAATATTTCTATTTTTAGGATTGTTTTACTGCCTCCGCGAACTATGTTCTCTTTTGTAACTATGTTCTTGTTATAGGCAACCTGCAATGCGCCTTATGCCTATTATTAAAAGGTCACTGAGACTTATCTTCAGCCTTGTCCTTAGTTTTTCTAAGATCCGTGGGAGGGCGATTAGCATTGCTATTCCACGCAATGTTTTATTTCCTCTGACTACTAAAAATCTCTTGTTCCTTGCATCGATGATCTTATTATTATTTCTTATTTTTAATATTTATGAAATAATCAATTAAATTAAATATTCATTTAAAAAATTTATTTATTTTTTATTAATAAAATTAATTTTTTTACTTTAGAATATAGTTATATGTAAAAATAAAAATATTAAAAAATATAGAAAGATTAATAACATTAAAATTCTTATGAAAATTATTTCAATTAACTCAGGAAGTTCGTCGTTAAAATTTACATTATTAAATATGCCTTCAGAAGAAGTTATTTTTAATGGTTCTATTGAAAAAATAGGTTATGAAGATGCTATTTTTAATTTTTCTTTTGAACAAAAAAAAACAAAACAAATTCTTTTAATTTCAGATCATAATCAAGCTATTCAATTATTACTAGATTTTATAATAAAGAATAAAATTGTTAATTCTTTGGAAGAAATACAAGGCGTTGGTCATAGAATTGTTCAAGGAGGAGAATTATTCGAAGATTCTGTTGTTTTAACAGATGAAAACATTGATAAAGTAGAAAGTTTAAATGATTTAGCTCCTTTACATAATTTTGCTAATGTCTTAGGTATTAGAATATTTAAACAGATTTTACCTAAAGTGTTACAAGTAGGAGTTTTTGATACTACTTTTCATAAAAAAATTCCTGAAAAAAATTTTTTGTATGCTCTTCCGTATGAATGGTATCAAAAATACAAGTTGAGAAAATATGGAGCTCACGGTATTTCTTATCAATTTGTTTCTCAAAGAGCTGAAAAAATTTTTAAAAAAAATAATTTAAAAATGATTATTTGTCACATTGGGAATGGCGTTTCTTTGGCCGCTGTTCAAGGGAAACAATCTATAGATACTTCGATGGGTCTTACTCCGTTAGAAGGTGTTCCAATGGGAACCAGAAGCGGAAACATAGATCCAACTATTATTTCTTTTATGTCTAAAAAAGAAGGAAAAACTACTAAAGAAATTTTAGATATTTTGAATAAAAAATCTGGGATGTTAGGTATTTCTGGAATTTCTAATGATTGTCGTGTTTTAGAAAAGATGTTGAGTCAAAAAGATAAAAGAACTATTTTAGCTTTTAATGTTCAAGTGAAAAGAATAGTTGATTATATAGCTAGCTATTATGTATTGTTAAAAGGGAT